>CALRXG020000055.1:0-19476 GCA_943372075.1 Bordetella parapertussis
CGATGCCGCCGATCTCGGTGCCCGGGACGAACGGGACGCTCGGCCGGTTCTGGTGCCTGCCGGCGATGAACAACAGGTTGGCGAAGCTGACACCGGCGGCGCGCACCGCGACACGGATCGTACCCGGCGCCAGCGCGGGCGGGGCGGTGTCCTCGTAAACGAGGTCGTCGATGCCGCCGAAGCGGCGGCCGATCACGGCGCGCATTGTCAATCCTTTCCGACGGTGCCGTGGCGACCGGAGCCGGACGCGAAGCGGCTTGCGCCGGCCTGCGCTTCCTTGCGGCGGGCTTCGATGGAGAACTCCGTCTCCAGCGCGATGGCGTCCGCCTCGGACAGATTCCACTGCCGGATCGCCGACATCCGGTCCGATCGCATCGCGATCTGCGGAAACGACGCCATCTGATGCGCCAGCTCGACCGCGGCGGCCAGCGCCTGGCCGGTCGGGACAAGGCGATCGGCGAGGCCCATCGTGACCGCTTCCGCGCCCGAGACCTTCCGTGCCGTCAAAAGCATGTCGAGCGCGCGTCCGGCCCCGATCAGCCGCGGCAGCCGGACCGTCGTGCCGTCGCTCATCGGGACACCCCAGCGACGCGACAGCACGGCGAAGGTCGCACCCTGCTCGGCGATGCGAAGGTCGCAGCGCAGCGCGACGCCGAGGCCGCCGGCGCAGGCATAGCCGGCAACGGCTGCGAGCACCGGCTTTGAGAGTATGTCGTGACACGGTCCGTCGGGATCGCCGGCCCACGGCTTGTATACGTGACCGGCGGCGAGCTCCTTCAGGTCCGCGCCGGCGCAGAAGTGACCGCCCGCGCCGGTCAGCACGGCCACCGCGCGATCCTCGTCGCGCTCGAAATCCCGCAGCGCCTGGGTCAACGCCGCGGCCGTCTCGTTGTCGAGGGCGTTGCGCACCTCCGGACGATTGATGGTGATGATCGAGACCGGCCCGTCATGCGTGACCAGCAGCTTCGCCATATCAGCCATTGTCGGTCGAGTCCTTCAGTGGGTCTTGAGCAGTGGACAATCGCTTTCGCCGGCGGGCCGCCAGGCCTTGTCTCCCGGAATCGTCGCGACGATCTTCCAGTAGTCCCATGGACCCTTGGACTCGCTCGGCTTCTTCACCTCGGTCACATAGAGATCGCGCAGCAGGCGGCCGTCGGCGCGAATCCTGGCGCCGTGTGTGAATGCATCTTCGACCGGCAGCTCCCGCATCTTGTCCGCGACCTTGGTGCCGTCGTCGGTTCCCGTCGCTGCGACCGCCTTCAGATAGTGGACCACCGAGCTGTAGACGCCGGCCTGAACGATCGACGGCGGCCGTCCCATCTTGTCCCAGAAGCGCTTGGCGAAGGCACGGCTGCCATCGTCGAGATCGTGGTAGTAGGTGGTGGACGAGATCAGGCCCTGACCGGCGTTCAATCCCATCGCGTGAACGTCGTTGATGAACATCAGGAAGGTCACGACCTGGGTGTTGGCGCCGATCACATTGTATTCGTGGGCCTGCTTGATGGCGTTGCTGGTATCGCTGCCGGCGGTTGCCAGCGCGAGCACCTTGGCGCCCGATCCCTGGGCCTGAAGCAGGTAGGACGAGAAGTCCGGCGTGTCGAGCGGCGCGCGCACGCCGCCGATCACTTTGCCGCCGCCGGCCGCGATCCGCTTGCCGGCCTCGCTCTCCATCGATTTGCCGAACGCGTAGTCCGCCGTGATGAAGAACCAGGTGTCGCCGCCGCGCTTGAGGACACCTTCCGGAGGCGCCGCGGCCAACGCGTAGGTGTCGTACATCCAGTGAAAGCTGTATGGTGAGCAGCTTTTTCCGGTCAGCTCGGCCGTCGCCGGTCCCGACATCAGGAAGATCTTCTTGCGCTCGCGCGAAACGGTCTGCATGGCGAGCGCCGCGGCCGAAGAGCCGCCGTCGGCGATGGCGTCGACGCCCTGCGCGTCATAGGCCTGCCGGGCGAGATTGGCGGCGATGTCGGGCTTGTTGGCGTGATCGCCGGAGACGATTTCGATTTTTGCGCCGGCGACCTTGCCGCCGAAATCTTCCGCCGCGAGCTCGGCTGCGACGATCGATCCCTTGCCGCCGGCGTCCGCGTAGATGCCGGTCATGTCGTTCAGGATGTCGATGCGCACCACGTTGTCGGACATCTGCGCGCAAGCCGCCGACGACATCAGGCCCGCGATGACGCCTGCTCCGATCGCGCAGGCGAGGGGTTTCTTCCGCATGGTTCGCTCCCTTTTGTTCTTGCTTTCGAGTTTGTTGCTTCGACGCCCGCGACGTCGGCCGGCAATCTGCAATTCGTTCAACGCTTCCGACGGCATTTGAACATACCGCGTAGTATGTTGAAAAATACCCAGTAGTATGTTTGACTGTCAACCTCGCCGCGAGGAGGACGTCTTGGGCAAAATGGGCAGGATCGACGGCGCCGAACCGCTGGCGGATCGGCGCGTGGAAATTCTGGATGCCGCCGCACGTGCCTTCATGCGGCAGGGCTTCGCGGCGACCTCGATCGACCGGGTGAGCGACGAGATCGGCTCCACCAAGGGCGCCGTCTATTATTACTATCGCAGCAAATCCGAACTGTTCTTCGCGGTCCATCGCCGCGGCATGGAGCTGACGCAGGCCGCGATCCGGCCGCCATTCGAGATGGACGCTGCGCCGCGCGAGCGCCTGCATGCGATGGCTTTCGCGCACACTTTGCTCGTGATCGATCATCTGCCCTATCTGCGCGTGGCGGCGCAGGGGCTCGAGATGCATTTGCTGGAGCGTACCAATGCGAGCGAGCGAGCCGAACTTGCGGAGGTCGGCGCGCTCCGCGAGACCAACGAGAACCTCTACATCCGTGTCATCAGGGACGGCGTGGCGTCCGGTGGCTTCCGCAGCGTCGATGCGAAGCTCGCGGCCAAGCCGCTGCTGGGAGCGCTGAACTGGACGTCCCGGTGGTATCACCCGAGGGACGGCGAGACCCAGGCCAACAAGAAGAAGCTGGCGCAGACGATCGCGGATTTCGTGACGGCCGGTCTCGAGGTGAAGAACTGAAGTCCATCGGGGATGACGGATCGGCCGAACCCCTGAGCGAACTGAGGAGCTGCGGGTGAGCGAGCTCATTCTCCATCACTACGATTTCTCGAACTACTCCGAGAAAGCGCGCGTCGTGATGGGATTCAAGTCGCTGCGATGGAACAGCGTGACGATCCCGCCGGTGTTGCCGAAGCCCGACCTGACCCCGATCACCGGCGGCTATCGGCGTGCGCCGGTGCTGCAAATCGGCGCGGACGTCTATTGCGATACGCGGTTGATCCTGAGGGAGTTGGAGCGCAGGCATCCCGAGCCGACCTTGTTTCCGGCGGGCAGCACTGGACTCGCGAACGCGGTATCGGCTTGGGCCGAAGGGCCGCTGTTCCGCGCCATCATGCTGTACGCATGGGGCACCAATCATGATCTGATGCCACAGCAACTGTTCGAAGACCGGGCCCGAATGCGAGGATTGCCGGTGCCGAGCGTCGCATCGGTCGAGCGGGCAGCGGCGCGCAATGCGCCGCTGGTGAGAGCACAACTGCCCCTGGTCGAAGACATGCTGGCCGACCAGCGGCCATGGATCTGCGGCGCCCGTTTCACCGTGGCCGACCTGTCGGTGTTTCATGCCCTCTGGTTCCTGACCGATCGAAGCGACCGGCTGGCGCACGAGCTCGCGCACGTGCCCGCCGTCGCAGGCTGGATGCAAAGGATGCGCGGTCTCGGACACGGGCAACGAGAGGATTTGACCGCCGAAGAGGCACTGGCGATCGCACGAGACAGCGAGCCGGTACCCTGTCCGAGAGACGGCGTTCGCCATCCCGAAGATCCTGAACTCGGCACGCTCGTCGAAGTGCGGGCGGGTGACTATGCCAAGGACGCAATCATAGGCCGGCTCGACTTCCTCGACGCCGACGAGATCGCACTCCGCATCCGTAACGATCAGGTCGGCGACATCGCCGTCCATTTTCCGCGCATCGGTTTCGAGCTACGGCCGGTGCGCGGTTAGAGACGTCAGTCACTCATGAAAAAGGCCGCCGGAAGCCGGCGGCCTTGGCATTGTGGTGTTCGGGAAGTTCGGCTTACTCGGCCGCCTGCTTCCTCGGCGGATCGAGCGCGCCGGAATCGTGGATCTCGGCGACCTGGTGATCGCTGAAGCCGAGCACCTCGCGCAGGATCTCGTCGGTGTGCTCGCCGAGCAGCGGCGAGCGGGCGACGTCGCTCGGCGAATCCGACAGCTTGATCGGGTTGCCGACCGAGATGTACTTGCCGCGGGTCGGGTGATCGACCTCGACCACGGTGCCGGTCGCGCGCAGCGACTGGTCTTCCGCAAGCTCCTTCATCGACAGGATCGGGCCGCAGGGGATGTCGTCCTTGTTGAGGATCTCCATCGCCTCGAACTTGGTTTTCGTCATCGTCCACTGCTCGATGCGGGCGAAGATCTCGTTCAGCCGCGGCAGGCGGGCCGGCGGCTTGGCGTAGTTCGGATCGGTCTTCCAGGAGGGCTCACCGATCACGTCGCAGATCTTCTCCCAGACCGGGGCCTGGGTGATGAAGTAGATGTAGGCGTTCGGGTCGGTCTCCCAGCCCTTGCACTTCAGGATGCGGCCGGGTTGGCCGCCACCGGAATCGTTGCCGGCGCGCGGCACGGCGTCGCCGAACGGGACGCCTTCGCCGAACTGGCTGTATTCCTTGAGCGGACCGTGCGCGAGGCGCTGCTGGTCGCGCAGCTTGACGCGCGACAGGTTCAGGACGCCGTCCTGCATCGCGGCGGTGACGCGCTGGCCCTTGCCGGAGTGCGTGCGCTGATAAAGCGCGGTGACGATGCCGAGTGCGAGGTGCAGGCCGGTGCCGCTGTCGCCGATCTGCGCGCCGGTGACCAGCGGCACGCCGTCGCGGAAGCCGGTGGTCGAGGCGGCGCCGCCGGTGCACTGCGCGACGTTCTCGTAGACCTTGCAGTCCTCATACGGGCCGGGGCCGAAACCCTTGATCGAAGCGACGATCATCTTCGGGTTGATCGCCTGGATCTTCTCCCAGGGGAAGCCCATCCGGTCGAGCACGCCGGGGCCGAAATTCTCGACCAGCACGTCGCACTGCTTGATCAGCGCGGTCAGCACTTCCTTGCCCTTCGGGTTCTTGGTGTCGAGCGTGATCGAGCGCTTGTTGTGGTTCAGCATGGTGAAATACAGGCTGTCCACGTTCGGGATGTCCTGCAGCTGGCCGCGCGTGATGTCGCCGACGCCGGGGCGCTCGACCTTGATCACGTCGGCGCCGAACCAGGCCAGCAGCTGCGTGCAGGTCGGACCCGACTGGACGTGGGTGAAATCGAGAATGCGAACGCCCTTGAGCGCCTTGGTCATAATGTTTTGCTCCGTACTCTGGTCGACCCCTGCACCCGCAGGGAGTGATGGGTTGAGGGGTTACTTCTTCTTGCTCAGCACGCTCTGCGGATTGAGATTGCCGATACGGCCGCTCTCCGAGCCCGCCGCCGGATCGATCACCGCGTTGATCAAGGTCGGCTTGCCGCTGTCCAGCGCCGCATTGACCGCGCGCTTCAATTCGTCGGGGGAGGTGGCGTTGACGCCGACGCCGCCGAAGGCTTCCATCATCTTGTCGTAACGTGAGCCCTTGACGAACACCGTGGTCGCCGGATCGTCGCTGGTGCCGTTGACGTCGGTGCCGCGATAGATGCCGTCATTGTTGAAGATCACGACGCAGATCGGCAGCCTGTAGCGGCAGATGGTCTCGACCTCCATGCCCGAGAAGCCGAACGCGCTGTCGCCTTCGACAGCGAGCACCGGCAGGCCGGTCTCGACGGCGGCCGCGATCGAATAGCCCATGCCGATGCCCATCACGCCCCAGGTGCCGACGTCGAGCCGCTTGCGCGGCTTGTGCATGTCGACGACGCCGCGGGCCAGATCGAGCGTGTTGGCGCCCTCGTTGACGAAGATGGTGTCCGGACGTTCCGCGATGATGGCGCGCAGCGCGCCGAGCGCGCCGTGATAGTCCATCGGCGAAGCGTTGCTCATCAGCTTCGGCGCCATCTTGGCGACGTTGTCGTCGCGCTTCTTGGCGACGGTTGCGAGCCAGTCGCTGGGGGCCGCGGTCCAGTTCGCGCCCATGGCGTCGAGGAACGCGGCGACGCAGGAGCCGATGTCGCCGACCACGGGAGCCACGATCTCGACGTTGGAATCCATTTCCTTCGGCTCGATGTCGACCTGGATGAACTTCTTCGGGGCCTCGCCCCACGTCTTGCCCTTGCCGTGCGAGAGCAACCAGTTGAGCCGGGCGCCGATCAGCATCACGACGTCGGCGTCCTTCAGCACGGTCGAGCGTGCGGCACCCGCGCATTGCGGATGCAGGTCGGGCAACAGGCCCTTGGCCATGCTCATCGGCAGGAACGGCACGCCACTCTTCTCGACGAAGGCCTTGATCGCTTCGTCGGCCTGCGCGTAGGCCGCGCCCTTGCCGAGGATGATCAGCGGACGTTTTGCGTTCTTCAGGACGTCGAGCGCGCGCTTGACCGACGACTGGGAGGGGATGTGCTCGGGCGCCGCGTCGATCACCTTGACCAGCGACTTCTCGCCGGCCGCGGCATCCATCACCTGCGAGAACAGCTTTGCCGGCAGGTCGAGATAGACGCCGCCCGGACGGCCCGACACCGCGGCGCGGATCGCGCGTGCGAGGCCGATGCCGATGTCCTGGGCGTGCAGCACGCGGAACGCCGCCTTGCAAAGCGGCTTGGCGACCGCGAGCTGGTCCATCTCCTCATAGTCGCCTTGCTGCAGATCGACGATCTCGCGCTCCGACGAGCCGGAGATCAGGATCATCGGGAAGCAGTTGGTGGTGGCATGCGCCAGCGCGGTGAGGCCGTTGAGGAAGCCGGGCGCCGACACCGTGAGGCAGACGCCGGGACGCTTGGTCAGGAAGCCGGCGATCGAGGCCGCATAACCGGCGTTCTGCTCGTGGCGGAACGACAGCACACGAATGCCCGCCGCCTGCGCCATGCGGCCCAGGTCCGTGATCGGGATACCCGGCACACCATAGATGGTGTTGATGCCGTTGAGCTTGAGCGCGTCGATGACGAGGTGGAAGCCATCGGTGAGTTCTTGCTCGGTGCCCGGTGCCTCGGACTTCGCGGCGGTATTCAGCATCGGCATCGTCTCCCTGATCGTTCTTGTTCGGACGATCTCTTTGTCGTCTGAAGCGTGTGGACTCTCGAAGCTAAGTGAACAATTCTCTAAGTGAACAGCTCTTGGCCGTGCGCCTCGACATAGGCGGCAAGGCCAAGCGTGTGGTCGCGGGCGCGCTTCTCGGCGAGCTCGGTGTCGCGGGCCTCCAGTGCCTCGATGATCCCGAGATGCTCGGGCAGCGAGGTCGCGGTGCGGTCCTTGCGGCCGATCGTGAGCTGGCGATAGCCGCGCACATGCAGCAACAGATCGTTGGTGAGATCGACCAGGACTGGCGATTCCGACAGCGAGATCAGCGCCTGATGGAAGGCGATGTTGGCCTTGGAATATTCCTCGACGTGATCCTGCGGCAGGCGGTCGGCGCTGAAGTCCTTGAAGAAGTCGCGCAGCGACGAGATGTCCTTCTTGCGCGCGGTGGTCGTGATCAGCCGCGCCGCCATGCTTTCCAGTGCGGCCCAGGCGCGGATCATGTCCACGATCTCGGACTTGGTGCGGCGGACGACGATGATGCCGCGGCGCGGCACGGTCTTCACGAAGCCGTCCTGCTCGAGCATCGCGATCGCTTCGCGGATCGGCGTGCGGCTGACGCCCAGACGTTCGGACAATGCGCGCTCGTCGAGCATCACCGGCTCGGGCGTCGCGTAGATGTCCATCTTGAGAATCGCTTCCTTCAAGGCCTCGTAGGCCTTGTTCTTGAAGCTCGTCTCCGGTGCGATCCGGACGATGGCGATATCTGTATCGGCCATGTTAGGCGACGCCTTGGTCTGTTTCGGGTCAGGCACGACTCGTCTCCTCCTCTTGGAGACGTCTTCTTAGCAGAAGAAATTACCTTGGATTTTTGGCATGCCAAATACCAGAATGTCAAGGTGGCCTTATTTTTCGGCGTTTTCGGACATTCCCTGACCTTGACAATTGCGTTTTTGGCATACCAAATGCCACGAAATTGTCCCAGGAGGAAGCCGATGTCAAACTCGAAGGATGCGGTCCGCAAAATTCTCGATGCGGTCAAGGCCGACAAGCGCACGAGCCTCACCGCGCCCGAAGGCAAGGTGGTCTGCGACGCCTACGGCATTCCGGTGCCGAAGGAGGGCGTCGCCAAGTCGGCCTCCGAGGCCGCGCGCATCGCCTCCGACATGGGTTTTCCGGTCGTGATGAAGATCGTCTCGCCCGACATCCTGCATAAGACCGAGGCCGGCGGCGTCGTGGTCGGCGTCAAGACCGCGGCCGATGCCGAGAAGAGTTACGAGACCATCCTCGCCAACGCCAGGAAGTACAAGGCCGATGCCAAGATCGAGGGCATCCAGGTCCAGCAGATGCTCGGCGGCGGCACCGAGGTGATCGTCGGCTCGATCACCGACGGCTCGTTCGGCAAGCTGGTCGCCTTCGGCCTCGGCGGCGTGCTGGTCGAGATCCTCAAGGACATCACTTTCCGCCTGGCGCCCGCGACCAAGGACGACGCGCTATCGATGCTCGACGGCATCCAGGCCCACGAGATGCTGAAGGGCGTGCGCGGCGGCGAGCCGGTCAACCGCGAGGCGCTGGCCGACGTCATCGTCAAGGTCTCGCAGCTCGTCAGCGACTTCCCCGAGATCGTCGAGCTCGACCTGAACCCGGTGTTCGCGACCAGCAAGAACGCGATCGCGGCCGACGTCCGCATCGTCGTCGACTTTGACTACAAGCCGCGCCCGGCGCCGCGTCCGACCGAGGAGATCGTGGCGGCGATGAGCCGCATCATGCAGCCGAAGGGCGTGGCCGTGATCGGCGCCTCCGCCGAGGACGGCAAGATCGGCAACTCGGTGATGAAGAACCTGATCAACGGCGGCTACAAGGGTGAGATCTATCCGATCCACCCGAAGGCGGAAGAGATTTTGGGCTACAAGGCCTACAAGAGCGTCAAGGACGTGCCCGGTGTGATCGACACCGCTGTCTTCGCGATCCCCGCGAAGTTCGTCGCCGGCGCGCTCGTCGAATGCGGCGAGAAGAAGATCCCCGGCGCGGTGCTGATTCCCTCCGGCTTCGCCGAGGCCGGCGCGCCCGAATTGCAGGCCGAGATCGTCGAGGTCGGCAAGAAATACAACATCCGCCTGATGGGGCCGAACATCTACGGCTTCTACTATACGCCAGCCAATCTCTGCGCCACCTTCTGCACCGCCTACGACGTCAAGGGCCACGCCGCGCTGTCGTCGCAGTCAGGCGGCATCGGCATGGCGATCATCGGCTTCTCGCGCTCCGCGAAGATGGGCGTGTCGGCGATCGTTGGCCTCGGCAACAAGTCCGATATCGACGAGGACGATCTGCTCGCCTTCTTCGAGCAGGATCCCAACACCAATCTGATCGCGCAGCATTGCGAGGACCTGAAGGACGGCCGCGCCTTCGCCGAAGCCGCCAAGCGCGTCTCCAAGAAAAAGCCGGTGGTGGTGCTCAAGGCCGGCCGCACCTCGGCCGGCGCGAAGGCGGCCTCGTCGCACACCGGCGCGCTCGCCGGTAATGACAAGATCTACGAGGACGTGTTCAAGCAGTCCGGCGTGATCCGCGCGCGCTCGCTTCGGCAGCTGCTGGAATTTGCCCGTGGCGTGCCGGTGCTGCCGACGCCGAAGGGCGAGAACATCCTGATCATCACCGGCGCCGGTGGCTCCGGCGTGCTGCTGTCGGACTCGGTCGTCGACAACGGCCTGTCGCTGATGGCGATGCCGCCGGATCTCGATGCGGCGTTCCGCAAATTCATCCCGCCGTTCGGCGCGGCCGGCAATCCCGTCGATATCACCGGCGGCGAGCCGCCGATCACCTATGTCAACACCGTGAAGCTCGGCCTGTCGGACGAGCGCATCCACGCGCTGATCCTCGGCTATTGGCACACCATCGTGACGCCGCCGATGGTGTTCGCGCGCAACATGGTCGAGGTGAAGAAGGAGATGGAGGCCAAAGGCTTCGTGAAGCCGATGGTCGCCTCGCTCGCCGGCGACGTCGAGGTCGAGGAGGCCGCCGAATATCTCTATCAGCATGGCATCCCGGCCTATGCCTATTCGACCGAGCTGCCGGTCGAGGTGCTCGGTGCCAAGTACAAATGGGCGCGCGGCGCGGGCCTGCTCTGATCTCCTGATCCGTCCAATCCGACAGGCCGCCTCGGACACCGTCCGGGGCGGCCTTTCGTTGCGCCGTCCGACCTGAAACGCGCCGCCAGGGATGCGCGGGAAGGACGGCCCGCGCGGCATTTGCCGTGCGTCCAGCTCGCGCGGGTTCCGCACAGCATCCTGTCATTCCCGGACTGGAGACGGGTTGCCTTCCGTATCTGATGTGCTACTGATATGTCAGATAAAGCGACGGAGGAAGCTGCGATGGAGTTGGCTGCAACAGGGATGACCGATCGCCAGCGCAAATATCGCGCGACCTACCGCGAGCGCGTGGTGGGCTGGTACAATGGCTGGCTGCATGTCGTCTTGATCTACACGATCGGTTTCACGGCGCTGTACGTCTACCTGGCCAATCTGCATGACGTGAAGTGGTGGGAATATCTCACCATTCCCGTGGTCTTCCTGATCGCGAACTTCTTCGAATGGGCGGTGCATCGCTTCGTCATGCACCGGCCCTCGAACGTGCCGCTGCTGCGCGCGATCTACAGCCGCCACACGCTGATGCACCATCAGTTCTTCACCGAGGAGGAGATGCGGTTTGCCGACCATCACGATTGGCGCGTCACCTTCTTCCCGCCCTATGCGCTCGTCGTGTTCACCTTGATGTCGATCCCGCCGGCGATCGTCGCCGGCCTTGTGATCTCTGCCAATACCGGCTGGCTGCTGATCACCACGACCACGTCGATGTACCTGATCTATGAATTCATGCATTTCTGCTGCCACGTCGAGGAAAATGCCTTCGTGCGCAACATGCCGTTCGTCAACACCATCCGCCGGCATCACACCGCCCATCACAACCAGTCGATTATGATGGAGCGCAACATGAACCTGACCTTCCCGGTGATGGACTACGTGTTCGGCACCTCCGATCTCAATCGCGGTCTGCTCGGCCACGTCTTCAACGGCTACAGCACCCGCTATGTAAAGACCGACATGCGACGGACGGCGCGGACGCCGCGGGTCGTGGTGAAGGAGCAGTCGGTGCCGCATGCCGCAGCTTGAACCGAATCTCGTGGGTCTTGCCTGGTTCGGCCTGCTGTGGGGCGTGTGTTGCATCGGCTTCCTGCAACTCGCCGGCATGTACCCGTTGCGTGGTCGCCGCGCCCTGCCGGTGACGCTGACTGTCCTGTGGGCGATGTTGCTGGCCGGTACGCTGGCATTCGCCCTGCTCGAGTTGCGCTGGACCACGATCATCGTGGTGGGCGGCGTGCTGTTCCTGTTCTTGCCCGCGCTGTTCCAGGCGCTGCCGGAATGGTGGCGCGACGGGCACGCGGGATTGCGCCTGTCCTGTTGCGCGATGGTCGCGGCGCTTGCGCTGCTCGCCGGTGTCGCCGCACCGTCTTTTCACAACTGGATGATCTGAAGGGAGATCGCGATGCCCAGCCACATCAAGCTCATGCTGTCGCTGGCGTGCCTCGCCACCGCAGCCTGCGGGTATTTCTTCATGGTCTATCTCGGACAGCAGGGACCGAGCTATGCGGTCGCCTTCCTCGGCGTGTTCGCCACGGTCGCGATGTGGATCTTCCCGGAGGTCGTCAAGAAGGACCTCAGGATGCGTCCGCCGGGATCCTGACCGGGCGCGTGATGTGATGCTGCAGCACAGGGAGGATGCGATGGCGAGCTATACCGGGGACCGCACCATCGACGGCATTTCGGTGCAGGTCGACGGCGAGCCGCTGTCGCCGCATTACGATCAGCTCCGGCTCACCGAGCACGGCTTTGAATGGAGCTATGAGGGGCCCGAGCCGGCGCAGCTGGCGTTCGCGCTGCTCTATGATCATCTGCACGATGCCACCGCCGCGAAGGCGCTGCACGCGGCGTTCATGCGCCGCGTCGTCGCCAATTTCGACAATGAATGGGAGCTCTCCTCGGCCGATCTCGACGAGGCGGTCGCGGCGCTGCGGTCCGGACAGACGGTGTAACCCCGCGGACATGTCTCCGGCAGCGAGCCTTTCCAGATGATCCTGACCTGCCGCGCCGCGGTGCTGCATCGAAGCGGAACGCCGCTCGCGATCGAGCGCATTTCGCTGACGCCGCCCGCGCCGACCGATGTCGTGGTGAAGCTGCGTGCCGCGGGGCTCTGCCACACCGACCTCGAGGTGATCGACGGATCGCTGCGCTATCCCTTGCCGATGATCCTCGGCCATGAGGCGGCCGGCGTGGTCGAGGAGGTCGGCAGCGCGGTACGCGATATCCGTGCCGGCGATCACGTCGTGCTGTCCTGGAACCCGCATTGCGGCCACTGCTTTCACTGCGACCGTGCGCAGCCGATCCTGTGCGAAACCTATCTCGCCAGAGGCGCGGAAGGCGTGCATTTCGACGGCAGCTCGAAGGCACAGCTCGCGGACGGCGCGAAGCTGGCGCATTTGATGTTCCTCGGCGCGTTCTCTGAATATGTCGTGTTGCCGGCGCAGCAGGCGATCGTCGTGCCCAGGGAGATTCCGTTCGATCGTGCCTGCCTGATCGGCTGCGGCGTCATGACCGGCGTCGGCGCCGCGTTGAATGTCGCCGAGATCGGCCACGGTGACACCGTGATGGTCACCGGCTGCGGAGCGGTCGGGCTCGCTGCGGTGCAGGGCGCCCGGCTCGCCGGCGCCGGTGCGATCATCGCGGTCGATCTCGACGATGCCAAGCTCGCGCTGGCGCGGAAGCTCGGTGCGACGCATACCGTCAACGCTGCGCACAGCGAGCCGGTCCAGTTCGCCAGGGAAGCGACGAACGGCCGGGGGGCAGACGTCATCCTCGAAGCGGCCGGCCATCCGCTGGCGTTCCGGCAGACCGCGGAGGCGGTGCGGCCGGGCGGCCAGGTGATCTGGCTCGGCAAGATCGACGTCTCGCACGATGTGAGCTTCCGGTGGGGCGCATTGATGGGCGAGAAGCGGTTTCGCCGCTCGAGCTATGGCGGCGCGCGGCCGCGGCGCGACTTTCCCTGGCTGGCGCAGGCCTATCTCGATGGCCGGCTCAAGCTCGACGAGCTGATCACCGGCCGCTGCACGCTCGACGGCATCAATGACGGCTTCGAGGCATTGCGGCGCGGGCGGTCGATCCGCACGGTCGTCGAGTTCTGAAATCCTTACAGCGTCGAGCGCGCAAAGCTCTCGATGTAGTCGATCAGGCTGTCGGAGGCCGCACCCGCAGCGTCGACACGACGCTCGGCGATGGCCTCGGCGACGTCGGCATGCAGCCGCGCCGCGAGCGGCAGGTCGGCGGCTTCCTTGTAATGCTGGTACCAGAACCGGCGCGACAGGCCGTGCATCAGGCCCATGGCGCGGGTGGCGAACTCGTTGCGCGACGCCGCGGAGACCAGCGTATTGAACTGGTGGTCCAGTCGCATGAACAACAGATCGTCGGATTTCTCCGCCGCGCGCCGCATACCGGTGGCGATCTCGGCGAACTGCGCGCGCTGCTCGCTGGTGGCGCGCTCGGCCGCGCCGCGCGCCATCAGCCGTTCCAGCTCGCGCCGCACTTCGAGCAGGCGGAGCTGGGCGCGCAGGTCGATCTCCGACACCAGCACGCCGCGGCGGGCGAGGATGTTGACGAGACCATCGCGCGACAGGCGTTGCAAGGCCTCGCGGATCGGGGTGCGACCGATGTCGAGCCGCTTGGCGAGCACCAGCTCGGAGAGCGCGGTGCCAGGCGGCAGCTGCAGCGTGACGATCAGCTCTTCCAGTTCGGCATAGGCGCGATCGGTCAGCGTGACGTCGCTTTGCGGCAGCGGGGCCTGCGCCGCAGCGCGTGGCTTGTCGCCGGCAGCCGACCGCGCCAGCCGGCGGCTACCTGCTGCGCGCGTACGCGCCGTGCTGGATCGTTTGTTCGAATCTGCCATCGAGATCATGAGTGCTACGATCCAGCAGATATCTCACACGCCTGACGGCACTGACAAGGCCGCTCGATCAGTGCCGCCCCGATTCGGTGCGCGGCGAACAACACCCGTCAGTGCGAAATGCTTTCCAGCGTCCGGCCGCGGGTTTCTTCGCCAAGCAACAGCACCGCGAGGGCCGCGATCACGAATGCGCCGGCGCCGAGCGCAAAAACCCCGCTCTGTCCCGCCGCCGGGAGAATCACGCCGATCACGTAAGGGCCGATCAGCGAACCGATTCGACCGACCGCGGACGCAAAACCCGTTCCGGTGGCACGGACATGGGTCGGGTATAGTTCAGGCGTATAGGCGTAGAGCGCCGACCACATCCCGAACAGGAAGAACTGCATGCAGAGGCCGGCGATGATGAGCTGGGTCTGGTCCGCCGCCGAGCCGTAGAAGTGGCAGGCGATCGCGCCGCACAGCAGGTTCATCACCAGCGTCGCCTTGCGTCCCCAGGATTCCACGAGCCACGCCGAGACCAGGAAGCCGGGGATGCCGGCGAGCGAGATCATGATGGTGTAGAATACCGATTTGGTGATCGGGAATCCTTTGGCCTGCAGCAGCGCGCCAAGCCACGTGGTCAGGCCGTAGAAGCCGAGCAGCGCAAAGAACCACAAGGCCCACAGCATCGT
Source organism: Bordetella parapertussis (assembly GCA_943372075.1). Lineage (GTDB taxonomy): Bacteria > Pseudomonadota > Alphaproteobacteria > Rhizobiales > Xanthobacteraceae > Bradyrhizobium. The sequence continues at coordinate 14,823 of CALRXG020000055.1, forward strand.
GGTGCGCTTGGCGTAGATGCCTGAAAACAATGTCTTTAGCCCGGTCACCTCGGGCGCAGGCGCGGCCGCCTGGCGCACGACCGGCGGCAGTTCCCCGCCGCTGAGACGATCGCGGACCTTGCTCTCGATGTCGCGCACCGTCGCCTCGGCCCGGTCCGAATGGCCGTGCGACGCGAGCCAGCGCGGCGATTCCGGAACGTAGCGTCGCACGACGAGCACGAAGACGGCCGGGATCGCCTGCAGGATGAAAACCCAGCGCCAGTCGGCGACCTGCAGCACGAAGTAGGTCAACAGGCCCGAGGCGATGAATCCGAGCGGCCAGAACCCTTCGAGGAAGGCGATGTAGCGGCCACGGTTGCGGGCCGGCATGATCTCCGAGACCATCGATTGCGCGACCGGAAACTCCATGCCCATTCCGAAGCCGAGCAGGAGGCGGGATGCGCCGAGCGCGGTTGCCGTCGTGGAGAGGCCGCAGCACAGGCTGCCCAATCCCCAGAAGATCATGCTGACCTGGAAGACGCGGGCGCGGCCGAAGCGGTCGGCAAGCATGCCGGCGGAAGCGGCGCCGGCGAACATGCCGAGGAAGCTCATGCTGGACAATAGGCCTGCTTCCGCCGTCGAGAGGCCAAAGGTCTGACGGATCGAGCCGAGCACGAAGGTCAGCGCGGCCAGATCCATGCTGTCGAAGAACCAGGCCGTTGCGATGATCCCGAAGATCCATCGCTGGTAGGAGGTCAGCGGCAGGCGTTCGAGCCGTGCCGCGATGTCGGCGACCTGCTGCGCCTGTGCGGTTCGCGCGACGGCGGCCGGAGCCCGGCTTCCGGCTGCTGCGGTGACGTCGGAAACGGTCATGCTGTCCTCCCCAGGTGGACGTTGGCGGGCTCTTGGTGGCCCTTCTGTGAGATGTCACACGGATAGCAGTGATATGTCAATTGCCTGTCACGCGCGGGAGGGCGGTTCGCCGCGAGAATTGGCCTTTGGCGGCAGGGGCAAATCGACGCGCGGCGCGGGCCGGCCGTGACCCCGATCAGGCCGCACGATGTCGCTTCGGACCGCCTCCAAAGCAGCATCGAAATCCGGTTAACGGCATCGGAGAAATCGGGGCTTATCGGATAAGCCGGCTTTAAGGCGGAACCGACTAGACCTCGTGGGCTGCAACCTGCTCGATGCCTGGAGGGCATCGCATGTTGTGTCCGGAGGAGGCGCTTACCCCACATGTCAGCCCAGATGGATTTGGATTTCGCAAGCGACGATCGCGCCCGGGCGCAGATCGGCGCGGCGGTGAGCTATCTGCTCAGGGACGCGACCGGCGTCGCGCGCGAGCATGCCATCGAGACGATTGTCGAGATGGTGCGCGAGATCGCAAGCCGGCCGCCCGCGGTCGAATCGGTCTCGATCCAGCCGCTGATGAGCGGCGTCGCCTACCGCGACTTCGTCATCGATGCCTACCGGCGCGACGTCGATCGCTGGCGCGCGACCATCCGCCGCTCGAACGGCAAGAAGATCCGGATCGCCTCTCCGCCGTCGGTGCGCGACGAGGCCACGACGACGGCCGATGCGATCACCGCCGAGAAGGCGATCGAGTTCGCCCGACGGGCGATCGACCTGGGTGAGGTGATCTGATCCGCCCCGTCTCTGCTCGCCGTCGCCGCCAATCTCCGGACGAGGGCCACTGAGCCTATGCTTGGGACGCGTGATGTGCTCCGATGCGACCGCTGCGCCGGTCCGGGAGCCGGCCGCGAGATCTTCCATCGTACCCGAGCTTGAGAAATGCCATGCCGTCCGAACTCCGTTCGCCCCGTCTTGCCGTCCTGATCGACGCCGACAACGCATCTGCAAGGATCGCCGATGGGCTGTTCGAGGAGATCGCCAAGATCGGCGAGGCCAGCGTGCGCCGCATCTACGGCGACTTCTCCAATCCCCGATCCAAGGGCTGGGCCGACGTGCTGTCGAAGCACGCCATCATCCCACAGCAGCAATTCGCCTATACGACCGGGAAGAATGCGTCCGACATCACCCTGGTGATCGACGCTATGGACCTGCTGCATAGCGGCCGGTTCGACGGCTTCTGCCTGGTGTCGTCGGACAGCGATTTCACCCGTCTTGCCGCCCGCATCCGCGAGCACGGCATCGACGTGTTCGGGTTCGGCGAGCAGAAGACGCCGGAGAGTTTTCGGCAGGCTTGCCGCAGGTTCGTCTATACCGAGATCTTGCGCGGCGGCGCTGCGAGCAGTCAGGACACGGCCGCGCGTGCCCAGCCGCTGCAACCGCCCGAGGCCGCCACGCCGATCATCAAGAAGGTGCTCGGCCAGATCGCCAGCGAAGACGGCTGGGTGACGCTTGGCGAAGTCGGCCGCCAGATTACCAATGTCGCACCTGACTTCGACCAGAGGACCTACGGCTTCCGCACGCTCGGCGAACTGGTGCGCAGGACAAACGCCTTCGAGATCGATCACCCCAAGGGCGGGTCGATGCGGATCCGGATCAAGCCGACGGCTGCACCGGCGCCGAGACGGCGAACGCCAAGACGGCGCGCCGAACAGAAGCCGCCGGAGTGAAGAGCAGGCGCTGCGGACCGATCTGAATCGTCTCTGAACCTGAACCAATGATGAATGCCGCTTGCGACCTGCTCGAAGCGGCATTCTCATTTGCTCCGGAACCACAGCCAGTTGCTGCGGAACTGAAACTTGCCGGCAAGTCATCGTGCGGGAACTGGAACGTCTCATTCGTTTCGATGTTGAGATGCGTCGATCAACTCGGAGGAGGAGAATGATGATGAACAAGCGCTTTGCCGTTTCCCTTGTCGCCGCCGCGTCGCTGCTTGCGTCCGGTTCGGCCTTCGCGCAATCCACGACCGCTGCGGGCGCTGCGAACGGCGCGCGGGCCGGTGGCGAAATCGCGGGTCCTGTTGGCGAGATCGTCGGCGGCACGGTGGGCGCCGCGGTCGGTGCCGGTCTCGAGATTCCGAATGCGGTGATCACCTCGATCCCGCGCAACGAGCCGTCGGTGGTGGTTCGCGAGCGCGTCGTGGTCGGCGAGCCGCTGCCTGACACTGTCGTGCTGCACCCGGTGCCGCGCTATGCCGAGTACCACTATGCGATCGTCAACGATCACCGCGTGATCGTGGATTCCCGCACCCGCAGGGTGGTCAGGGTCATCGACTGATCGCGTCGACTTGGGCGTGACGAATTCTGACGGTGGAGATCCTCGCGGGCGCATCGCCCGCGAGGACTTTATTTGATCCCATGAATACCGGCATGGCACGGGCACACTTTTTTCATGAGGCGGCCGGTTGGCCTGACGGCCCGATCCCCTAGACTGCTCCGCAACGGGCGGCCGCAGCGAGCGTTCGCGTGAAAGCAGGGATGGAAACATGGGTCGGAAAATCGCGATCGTCGGCGCCGGCGCGGTCGGCGGCTATGCCGGGGCGCATATGGTGCAGGCGGGTGAAGACGTCACCTTCATCGATCCGTGGCCCGAGCATGTCGAGCATATGCGCAAGCACGGTCTGCGCGTCACCCACGCGATGGATGTCGCCGAGTTCTCGGTCCCGGTCCGCGCGCTGCACGTTACCGACGCGCAGCAACTCGCCAAGGAGAAGCCGGTCGACATCGCCTTCGTCTGCATGAAATCCTACGACACCGCCTGGGCCACCATGCTGATCCGGCAATATCTGGCGGCGGACGGTTACGTCGTGTCATTGCAGAACTGCATGAACGAGGAGACCATCGCCGGCGTCGTCGGCTGGGGCAAGACGCTCGGCTGCATCGCGAGCAGCATCACCGTCAACCTGCCGGAGCCGGGCCACATCCACCGCGGCGCCGGCAAGGGCGGGGCGGCGCACACCGTGTTTCGCGCCGGCGAGGTGCACGGCCGCATTACGTCGCGGGCCGAAGAGGTGCGCCGGCTGGTCGGCCATTCCGACAGCGCCAAGGTCACCTCCAATCTCTGGGGCGAGCGCTGGTCCAAGCTGGTCGCCAATGTGATGGGCAACGGGCTGTCGGCCTGCACTGGCCTGCCGGGCAGCGAGGTGCTGCAAAGCGAGCCGCTACGCCGCTTCTCGACCCGGCTCGGCAGCGAGGCGATCCGCGTCGGCCAGGCGCAGGGCTATCAGCTCGAGGAGATCCTGCACCTGCCGCCCGAGACCATCGCCCGCGCCGGCGAGGGCGACGAGGCCGCGACGCGCGCCTGCGACCAACAGCGTTTCAAGGACAGTAAGCGCACCTCATCCGCGCAGCGCCCCTCGATGGGCCAGGACATGCAGAAGGGCCGCCGCACCGAGATCGAATTCCTCAACGGCTTCGTGGTCCGCGAGGGCGAGAAATTGGGTCTTGCCTGCAATGCCAACGCTGCACTGACCGACATCGTCAAGCGCGTCGAGCGCGGCGAGCTGAAGCCGGATCCGCGGCATATTACTGAGTTGCGGATGAATTGAGTATCGCTCGAAAATCCGACGCCAACTGCCGTCATTGCGAGGAGCGAAGCGACGAAGCAATCCATCTTGCCAAATGCGCGGACAGATGGATTGCTTCGCTTCGCTCGCAATGACGGTGGAAATATCGCGGCAGTTACCTACAGCAGCTGCCGTACTCCCATCCCATGCATGAACCGCTCGCGGATCTGGACGGGGTCGCGTCTCGTCGTGCCGGTGCCG
>CALRXG020000056.1:0-19474 GCA_943372075.1 Bordetella parapertussis
GCGCGGCGGGAAGCTGAGTGCCACTCCGATCGGTTGACGCGAACTGGCCGCGTTCATCAGCGTGATGTCCAGATGGTCCTGCAGGTTCTTGCCCACGGCGGGCAGGTCATGCAGCACCGGAATGCCGTGTTCCTTCAGCTCCTCCGCTGCGCCGACGCCCGAGAGCATCAATATCTGCGGCGAATTCACCGCGCCGCCAGACAGCAGAACCTCACCCGCAGGGTTCAGCCGCGCCTGCTTGTATTTGTTGTTCCGCCTGTAGGACACGCCGATCGCGCGCCGCCCGTCCATCACCACGCGGGTCACCCGCGCATCGGTGATGACCTCCAGATTCGGCCGGTCCAGCGCGCTTTCCAGAAACGCCTTTGCCGAACTCCAGCGCCGCCCGCGGTTCTGGGTAACCTGATAAAGGCCGACCCCTTCCTGACGCTCGCCGTTGAAATCATCATTATGCTGGATCTGCAGTTCGCGCCCCGCCTTGACGAAGGATCGGCTGAGCGGGTTGACCGTCTGCAATTCGCTGACAAACAGTTCACCACCCGTCCCGTGGTATTCTGAATTACCGAATCGTTGATTGTTTTCCAGTCGCTTGAACAGGGCGCGGACACGGTCCCAGCCCCAGACCGAGGTGCCAGAGGCGACTTCCCAACCGTCGTAATCCGCCTTGTGGCCGCGCATATAGACCATCGCGTTGATCGAGCTGGACCCGCCCAGCGTCTTGCCGCGCGGCCAAAACAGGGGGCGGGCGTTCAGATGCTGCTGGGGTTCGGTATTGAAGGCCCAATTCAGTTTCTTGCTGTTGGCCAGCAGCGCGATGCCGATCGGCGTATGGATCAGCGCGCTCTTGTCTCGCGGTCCCGCCTCCAGCAAGAGGATGCGCTTCGCGGGATCTGCGGACAGCCTATTTGCAAGCACGCAGCCTGCCGAGCCGGCTCCCACGATGATGTAGTCGTACGTTCCGTGACTTTCAGATCGTTGTTCCATCGAACCAGTTACCCCAGCACCTTGACGACAAGCCTGATGAGCCGCTTCACAAAACCTGTATAGGGCGGGAACAGCATGTGGACGATCGAGTAGCGGTCCTGCAGGACGGCCTTCTCATGCGAAAATGCCCGAAAGCCAAAGACTCCGTGGGCCGCACCGATGCCCGAGTTGTTCACCCCGCCAAAGGGCAAATTGGGATGCAGGAAATGCACGACGGTAAGGTTGATCCCCACCGCGCCGGAACTGGTGCGCGTGATGATGTCCTCGGCAAAAGCCCGGCTATTGTCGAAGACATAAAGCGCCAGCGGTTTCGGATTGGCGTTAATCTGATCAATCACCTTGTCGATATCGTCATATTCGATGATCGGCAGGATCGGGCCGAACAGTTCCTCGCGCGAAATCGCCATCTCGGGGGTGATCTGGCTGATCAGCGTGGGCGCCACGAATTTCTGCACCGCATCCGTCTGCCCGCCCAGCAGTATCCGCGCGCTTTTGGCACGGGCATCCTCGATCAGGCCGGCGACCCGGTTGAAATGCCGGTCATTCACGATACGGCAATAGTCGGGCGTCATCTTCTGCACCTCGGGCGTCTTGCCATAGACGCGACCGATTTCCGCCATCACCGTCTCGTTGAACTCTTGCGCAATGTCGCGATGCACGAACACGTGGTCGGGCGCAATGCAGGTCTGGCCGTTGTTGGCAAACTTGCCCCAGACAATATTACGCGCGGCCTTTTTCAGGTTGGCAGTGGGGCCAACGATGGTGGGCGACTTGCCTCCCAGTTCCAAGGTAACCGAGGCCAGTGATTTCGCCGCCGCTTCCATCACCAGCTTGCCCACCTGCGGGCTGCCGGTGAAGAAGATGTGGTCGAACGGTAGTGCCAGCAACTCCTGCGCGACCGCTGCATCGCCCTCGACCACCGCCACCAGATCGGGCGAAAACGTTTCGGCCACTATATCCGCAATCAGGGTGGAGGTAGCAGGCGTCAGTTCCGACGGCTTGATGATCGCGCTGTTGCCGGCCGCCAATGCCGAGACCAGCGGCCCGAAGGCTAGATTCAACGGATAATTCCACGGCGCAATAATCAGACAGATCCCTTTCGGCTCGGGTCGGATCCTGGCCCTGGTGCCGAAAACACCCAGCGTGGCCGCTGCCCGGCGCGATCGCATCCAGCCCTTCAAGTGGCGTTTGGTGTGCGCGATCTCCTGCAGCACCGGCAGGATTTCGGTCAGCCTCACCTCGCTCTCGGGCTTACGGAAATCCGCATAAAGAGCCGCGATGATGTCCGTCTCGCGCCGCTGCAGGACTTCCCTCAGCCGGTTCAGCGCCGCGATGCGTGCCTTGCGGTCGAAATCCGAGCGACGCGCCCAGCCCGCCTCCCGTTGCTTCGCAAAAACATCCGCAACGGTAGATCTGGTATCCACCAATGGAATGTCGTTCGGATCGGCGTGAATATTCACAATGACCTCCATGGCGGGCCTGATCGGCCCGATACCCTTTGCCAACACGAGTTGACTAGGTTTCCTGGCAAAGCGCGTAATCTTTCTTGGTGGCGCCGCACTCCGGGCAACACCAATCCTCGGGAATCTCTTCGAACCGGGTTCCTGCAGCGATGCCCCCGGAAGGGTCGCCGAGTGCCTCGTCGTAGATATGCCCGCAGGTGATGCAGACCCATTTCACAAAGGGCTTGTTTTCGGCAAAGCCGGGCTCGCTTTGCAGGCTGAACAATTGGGGGGGCAAAGCCTCCGCGGCCTGCGGTACGGCGGCCATCCGCGCCGCCGGTTTCGACATCGGGCTGGCGGGCTTTTCGATAACGGCCGTGTCGGTGACCGGGACCGCGCTACGTGCCGTCCCGGCAAACTCGACGGCCTGAGTGGCCGGCGTCGTAGCGGCCGGCGCTTCGCCGATCAATTCGAAGTCGACCTTGTCGCGCACTGCGCAATCGGGGCAAGCCCATTCGTCGGGCACGTTGGCCCAAGCAGTGCCTGCGGGAAATCCTTCATGCGGATGGCCCAGCGTTTCGTCATAGGTGTATTTACAACCAGGACACTGGTACTTGGCCATGTTCCTTTTTCCTCCTTTTCCGCCGATCTGACATTGCTGGGCCGAATGGCAGCTATCCCTGGTTTTTTCCGTAATCGGCGCGCAACCTCTGCCCTATCGCACGGCCTGACCGCCCCACATGGCCAGCCGCTGGCCGCCCGACGATTGAAACGAGTCGAGTGGCTCAGGGCTGTGGTGTCGGGTGTCCGCATCGTTTGGCAAGCGAGAGCGGTGCGGAAGTTGGCGGTTTACTCGGCAGCAACCAAGCCGGGCTTTGCGTCGGTGCCGACCGTACCAAACTTGCGTTCGTAAAGCGCGTGCTTGCCATCCTCGATCTGGATCTTGCTCAGATCGCCATGGGCCCAATCTACCACGCGCGAGTCCATGGCCGACCTGAACCAACTTGGGATCAACGCGATGAAGAACATGCCCGGATAGCCCGAGGGCAGCGTCGGCAGATCCTTGAAGTCGCGCAGCGATTGGTAGGACCGCGTCGGATGCGCGTGGTGATCCGAGTGGCGCTGCAAATGGAACAAGATCAGGTTCGACACGATGTGGTTCGAGTTCCACGAGTGGTGCGGTTTCTGGTGCTCGTAGCGGCCATTGGGCAGTTTTTCACGCAGCAGGCCATAATGCTCAATGTAGTTGGCGCTAGTCAGCTGCCACCACCCGAACGCCATTTGGATCGGAAGGAAGACCAGCATCAGGGGGCCGAAGAAGGCAAGCAGACCCGCATAGAGCGCGAAGGTAATCAGCATCGGCTGCAGAATTTCGTTCTCTATGCTCCAAACGCTCTTGCCCCGGCGCGACAGACGTTCTTCTTCAAGGGCCCATGCGCGGCGGAAGGCACCGGGTATCTCGCGGGTGGAGAATTTGTAGATGCTTTCGCCCATACGTGAGGTCGCGGGATCCATCGGGGTGGCAACGTCGCGGTGATGGCCCTTGTTGTGCTCGATGAAGAAATGGCCGTAACCCGCAACCGCAAGCACCAGCTTGGCCAGCCAGCGGTCAAAAGTCTCCTTCTTGTGCCCAAGCTCATGCCCAGTGTTCAGCGCGAGGCCGTTCACGATTCCTAGCGAGAGCGCCAAGGTTATGATTTCGAGCCAAGACATCGCATGGGTACTGACCCACCAGGCCGCTACAATCAGGGCTGCGTAATGGATCGGCACGGTCAGATAGGTCAGGACGCGGTAGTATCGGTCCTTCTCAAGCATCTCGACGGCCTCTTCCGGCGGGTTGTTGAAATCCTCGCCGAACATGGCGTCCAGAAGCGGCACCATCGCGTACCAGACGATCAGGACCAAGGCGTACCAGATGCTCCATCCGGTCTGCGCTACCAGCCAGAGCCCGATCATTGGCGTCGCCGGCCACAGGGTGGACAGCATCCAAAGATAGCGCTTACGGTCGATGTAGCCTAAGATTGAAACAGACTGATCTGGCGTATTGATCATTCGGCATGTCCTCCCCTTGACCCCACCATTCGTCGCGCGGCAGGTGACACCAGTACGCCCATCCCGATTCCGAGCGAGCGGAGGAAGCGGAGATCATTGGGCCGGGACTCACAACTACACTTAAGTGTAGTTCCCGATTGGGGTATCCTATAGCTATCTGCGCTGCCTTGAGACGCCCATGATCAGGGGTACCTGCGACGAGCCGACATATCCGGGACGGCTGCGTGCCGTCCGCATTTCCGCGCGTCTGGGGACAATCGCCAGGCGCTGTATCGCGCGGCCCCGATTTACGTTTTCAGGCCAACCGGAGACCCGGACACTGATCTTGCGCGCAACGCAGGGTTATGGAAAATCGGTCGTTCTGGCGCAGAACTGGTTGGCCTTCAGGGCTGCTGGAAACAACGCAGCCTGGGTGTCTTTGCGCGACGGATACGAAACGGAAGGCGCGCTGGCGGAGGCCATCTACGGCCAACTGCTCGACGCAGCGTCCCGCGAAGGCCGAGCGGTCCCGGCGGATCTGGCCGAGTTAGTGGCCACGCTATGGGAAGAATTCGGCGCTGAGCGACCGGCCAATGTAATCTGCATCGACGACATCGAACACGCACCCGCCCTGCTGCACGCACTGGAAACCTTCGTGCTGGAAACCCCGCCGAATGTCCGATTCGCTATCGCCGGGGATACCCGGCGCGGTTTTGCCCGGCTGGGGCTGGAAAGCGGAGTGCGGGAGGTCCATGCCCGCGATCTGGCCTTCACCTTGGACGATGCCGAAACGTTTTTGCGGGCGCACCCGGTCGCCAACGTAACAGCACAGCAGATGATCGCCGAGACGCAGGGCTGGCCCGCGCTCTGCCACATCATGTGCCGGACCGAATTGCCGGTCCGGCCCGCGGTAAACTGGCCCGAAACGGTGACCTTCCTCCATGAGGAGATCGAGAGACGCCTGTCGCGTCGGCAGCTTGAGTTCGTTGAAAACGCAGCGATGATCGACCCGATTTCGGCGGAAAGCTACAATTACGCCTACAAGTCCACCAACGCCGACGCGCTGATCAGGGAGATCGACCTCGATCACCTGCTGTTTCGCCCCGCCGAAAATGACTCAACGCTGTTCTCGCTGCACCCGGTTCTCCGCGATTACCTTCAGCATCGGTTTCTGGTGCGCAGTGCTGAGCGAAAATCCTATGTCCTGAAACGTGCGGCCTTCTGGCACTGGCGGAGGCGCGAGTTCCAGAAGGCGGTAAACCTTGCGCTGCGGGCGGGCGACCACCGCTGGGCGCTGGGGCTGAGTGAGGACATCATGCTCGATCTCGCCCTGCGCCAAGGCGAGATCGAGGCGTTGCGCGAATGGCTGGGCCGGTTCCCAACCCGCGAGTTGCGCAAGCATCCGATCATCTGCCTCAGCTACGCTTGGACGATGTATTTCAGCCAACAGGCCGACAAGGCCGAAAGGCTGCTGGGCTATCTGCCCGCCCCGCGCGCGTCGTCCGGTGCGCATCCTGACCGCGGCTGGCTGCAACTGGTCCGCGCGATCGGTGCTGCGACCCATGACGAACTGGAGTTGAGCGAGCGGCTGTGCAACGATTGGATCAGTAACTTTGGCGACGATAATGCCGTCGGCAAGGGTGCGGCACTCACCTGTCTGGCCTTCATGCTAGCGAGTGAATACCGGTTTGACGAACTGAAGCAGGCGCTAGTCATGGCCCATTCAGTCAACAGCGCCGCGCACCAACACTATGCCTTTGGCTGGCTTTATGCGGCCGAGATTCAGGCAGCCCTCGCCAGGGGCGACATGCGCACGGCGCTGCAACTTATCGATACCGCCCGCAATGACAGCGACGTTCAGGTGACGCGCACATCCTTCTCGTCAAAGCTGCTGATCGCCCTGGAACTTGACGTGCTGTTCGAACTGGGGCGGCTGGATATCGCCGAGCACTCTGTCGCCGGGTTGCTTGACTTTGTCGCCAACTACGGCGTTACCGACGTGTTCTACGGGGTCAGCCGCGTCATCGCGACCTGGCATCGGGCCAATGGCAATCTCAGGGGCGCCGCGGCATTGCTGGAACGGGCACGCGCCCTTGCGGGGGAAAGGGCACTGCCGCGACTGGGAATGCTGATCGAGTTGGAACTTGCCGAATTGGCCCTGTTAAGCGGCGCGCGGGATATCGACTACCTGCTGCCGCGTGACTCTAGTGAGGTCCTGACCGGGCCCCATGCAAGACCCCTGCGTGCCCAAATATCGCTGTTGCGCGCGATGGAAGCCATCCCCAAGGGGCAGCACAGCCTCGCCCTCCGCAACGCCGAGGCGGCTGCCAAGATCGCGCGGTCGATCGGTGCTGGTCGATTGGAAGTGCGCGCGCTGATGTGCGAAGCTGGGGCCCACGCCGCCGCCGGGGCGCTGACGCCCGCGCGACGAAAGGCGGTCAATGCCTTCGAACTCATCAAGCAGTTGGGATGCTACCGGACCGGGCTAGACACGCGGGATCTGTTGCTCGCCTTGGCCCCGGTATCCGCCGATGCCTTTGTCACGTTCGATTTCGACGGGATCGCCAAGCCAAGGCCAAGGACTGAGCGGCCCTCGTTCCCCCTCGAGCTTACCACGCTGTCCGTCCGGCAGATCAGCGTCCTGCGGCTTGCCCGCGATGGACTTTCGAACAAGCGGATCGCTGACCAACTCCTGGTCAGCGAAGACACGGTGAAATGGCATATGCGCAGGATTTTCGCTGACCTGAAAGCACGCAACCGCGTGCAGGCCATCAGCGAGGCCGAGCGTCGCAATCTGATCTGACGGGGTATTTCCGGCTTTAGCCTGAAAAGAAAAGATGAGTGGCTCGCCCTTGATACGCCCTGGTCGGCTCCCTCGATGTTTAGCAGCCGGAGAACACGACAGCGTACAATCGCTCGTGAGATGAGTTTGCCTTATAACTAAAGTCGCTTCGCCCGCAGCCCCTGGTCTCGACACGGAAGATGGTTACATGAGCGCAATCGGCTTTCAGCTTCCCGAAGACGTGGTTGCGGTGCGCGATGGGGTCATGCGGTTTGTCGAAGCCGAGGTTCTCCCGCGCCTGGAGCGCAACCACGCGTTGTTCAATGATCCGCGCCTCACCTATGCTGCCGACGGGCGTTATGCGCCGGAGGTGCGCGCGCTAATCCGCGAGGTGCGCATGGCGTCCGCCGCGGCAGGTTACTACGCGATGTGTGCGCCAGCCGCGATTGGCGGCGGCGGGCTCGGACATCTTGCCTATTACGTCGCCTGGGAGGCCGTCTACCGACGAATCGGCGGCCATTCGATCCTGACGCCCTGGGTGATCGCTCATTGGGCCTTTGGGCCGAGCGCAATGCTGACGCAAGCGACACCGGAGGCGCAGGCGCGCTGTCTCGACGCAATGATCACGGGACGCACCTCGATGTGTTTCGGACTGTCGGAACCAGGAGCGGGCTCGGACGCCAGCATGATAAAGACCCGCGCGGTGGGCGATGGAGACGGCTGGCGCATCACCGGACGGAAACTCTGGACCACGAACTCGCCCACCGCGGAATGGTGCATCGTGTTTGCCGTCACCGATCCGGGTAAGGCGCAGCGAAAAGCCGGCGGGATCAGCGGCTTTCTGGTGCCGACCGACACCGAGGGGTTTGAAGTTGAAAGCGTGGTGCGGCTCTTCGGTCATCCCGGCGGTCATGAAGGCGCGCTGGTGCTTGAGAACATCAGGGTTGAGCCGTGGCAACTCGTCGGCGCGCTCGACGACGGCTTCAAGCTCGCGCTCTATGGCGTTTCGCTCGGGCGGATCTACAATTCGGCACGTGCGGTTGGTCAGGGCCGCTGGGCGATCGAGAAGGCGCTCGGCTATGTAAAGCAGCGTGAGGCGTTCGGCGCCAAGATCGCCGAGTATCAGGGCGTCTCGTTCCCGCTCGCGCGCGCCGCCACTGAACTTCACGCCGCGCATCTGATGGGACTCAACGCCGCGATGCTGCTCGATAGTGGCGAGCGGGCCGTGAAGGAGTTGTCGATGGCGAAAGCCTACGCCGTACAGGTGGGCTATCGAGCCGTCGATCAAGCGATACAGGCCCACGGCGCCATGGGCCTTACCAACGAGGTCGGCCTCGTCCATGCCTTGCAGGATTTGCGAATCATCAACATTGCCGACGGCACCAACGAGATCCTGGCACGCACCATCGCGCAGCGGCTGCTGGCCGGCGATATCGAGTTGTAGCCGGCCAGACCAATGGGGACAAGGCCCGGCTCCCTTGCAAGAGGCCGATCCGTCTATTACGGTCGGATCGTGATGATGTATCGTCCGAGGCTTGAGTCGTTCGCTGGCCGCCCATTGAAAGTAGTTTCAGCGCTTCGCAATGTTGCCCGAACAGCCTTGTTGGTCTATTACACGGCATTACTCATCTGGTGCAAGAGCTGGGCTTTGTACGGTGATGCCATTCGGGTTTGAGCGAGCAAGATTTGAAATCTTCATCGAGAATGAAGCGGGTTGCCAAGCGCGAGCCCAAGCGTAAAAATGTCGCACTTTCCGTGCCGCCGAAATCGCACGTTTCACGAGACCTTATCCTTCGGGTCGCGGCACAGCTTTTTCGACAGCAGGGCTATTCCGCCACTACGCTTCGACAGATCGCTGACAAGGCGGGAATGAAGGCAGGCAGCATCTACTACCACTTCGATTCGAAAACCGCGATATTGGACGAAATCCTCGAACTTGGATTGCAACGTATATTCGATGCGGTAAAGGCAAGTGTGAACGAACTTGGCAAGGGGTCGCACCGGAACAAGATCAGCGCCGCGATCAAAGCTCATCTTGTCACCCTGCTGCAAGAAAGCGACTACACCTCCGCCAACATGCGCGTCTACGGTCAGTTGCCGGAGCGCATCAAGAAGCGCCATCGTCCACTGCGCCGCGCCTATGGCAAATATTGGGATGACATGCTGGCGGATGCGCAGCGTGCCGGCGAAATCCGCCCGGAGATACTAATCGTTCCGCTACGCAGGTTTATTCTTGGTGCCTTGAATTGGACGGTCGAGTGGTTCGATGCGCGAAAAAGCAGCTCGGTACAGGAATTGGCGAGCCGGACCACGTTGCTGATCTTCAACGGCATCTTGCCGCGTTAGTGTTTCCAGTTTGTGCGTTGGTTATCGCATACGCTTGGCGACCTCTTCCAGCATTACTTCAGTAGTGCCGCCGCCAATTGATTGAACGCGAGCATCTCGCGACATTCGTTCAATCGTACTCTCTCGCATGTAACCCATGCCGCCGTGAAATTGCAGGCACGTGTACATCACCTCGTTGACGAGCTCGCCGCAATAAGCCTTGACCATCGATACTTCCTTGGTGGCATCGATCCCCTGCGTTACCAGCCATGCCGCGCAATAAACAAGTTGCCGCCCTGCCTCAACCTTGGCCGCCAGCATCGCCAACCGATGACGGATAGCCTGTCTCGACCACAGCGGCGCGCCGAAGGTCTGCCGCTGCGTGACCCAGTCCAGCGTGATCTCTATCGCAGCTAGCGCCTCACCCATCGCCATTGCACCGAGCACGATCCGCTCGTTCTGGAAGTTTTGCATGATCCCGTAGAAACCGCGTCCCTCCTCGCCGAGCAGGTTCGTTGCGGGGATCCGGCAATCCTCGAACAGCAACTCCGCCGTGTCTGATGACCTCCAGCCCTGCTTGTCGAGATCGCGACCAACCCGGAAACCGGGCGTACCTTTCTCCACGAGGAACATCGACAAGCGCTGGGACGGACGTGCATCCGGACTGCTCACGGCGGCGATGCAATAAAGGTCCGCATGTACACCGTTGGTGATGAACATCTTGGTGCCATTGAGCACATAGCCGTCGCCCTCGCGGCGCGCGGTGGTGCGAATGCCTTTCACGTCAGAGCCCGCGCCAGGTTCGGTGACGCCGACAGCGACGATCTTCTTCCCTGCAATGACATCCGGCATGAAGTGGTCCTTCAAGGCCTGCGAGCCGGCGTTGTAGAGATGCACCGACGCCATGTCGGTATGAACCAGAACCGTGATCGCCACTCCCGAGAACGTCGACCGTCCCAGTTCCTCGGCCAAAACAACGGTGGCCAACGTATCCATGTTCGAGCCGCCATATTCTGCTGAATAGCGGATGCCCAGAAAGCCAAGCTCACCCATGCGCCGCAGCACGTCGCGCGGCACCATGCCGTCCTGCTCCCATTGCAGCGCATACGGCTTGATCTCCTCCTCGACGAATCGCCGTATCTGGGCTTTCAGCAGTTCATGCTCTTCTCTGAAATAAGCCGAGCGTTTCGGGGTGCCGACGTGGTGCGTGCTCATCGTTGACCCTGCGGGTAAGGAAAAATTGTCGGAAAGGATTGGTATCCGCTATCAACTCGAAAGCATGAAAGCGGACATCGTTCGGCACAATCCTCATCTGCCTTGCCTTATTTACCTTGCCACACCGGCTTACGCTTCTCTGCAAAGGCTCTCGGGCCTTCAATGGCATCGAGGCTTGCGTAGGCTTCGACATGAAGCCTGTTGGCCTCAACGAGCCCCTTCTCGCAGCCGAGGTCCATCGCGGCCAACACGCTGGCCTTGGCCGCCCTCACCGACAATGGTGCGCCTTCTACAATCTTGCGCGCAAGTTGCAATGCACGCGCACGAACAGCGTCGGGTGTTTCTTCCAGATAATTGACGAAACCATACTCCGCGAGCCGCTCGATCGGCAGGGTCTCGCCGGTCAAGACGAGTTCCATCACCACGGGTTGCGGCAACATCCAGAGCAGCGGTACTGCCCACGGCGATCCCCGCCCCATCTTGACCTCGGTAATCCCGGCGCGTGTACCGCGTAAGCCGATCCTCAGGTCGCACTTCAGCGCCAGCAGCATCCCGCCCGCCATCAGCGACCCAGTCATCGCCGCGATGATCGGCTTTGAAACGGTTCGCATGGCCGTTTGCATCGGATCGCGCATCAGGGTCAGTATGTCGACGCCGTCACGCGCCCTGATCTCGGCTGCCTGCCTGAGGTCCAGACCGGCGGAGAATACGCCGCAGTCAGCCGAGGTCAGGATCACCACCCTCGCCTGGGAATCCCGTTCGACACGCTCCCAGGCATTGGTCAAACCGTTCATCGCCTCAACCGACAGGGCGTTCTTACGCGCGGGCCGATCGATGGTAATCGTGGCAATGCCATCCTCGAGCGAATAACGTATAGGTTCATTGTCTGACATCGATCTGCCTTTTTATGTATTCTAACATATGTTAGAATATATTAAACTCGACCGAACGCAAAAGTATTTTCAGGCATGGGATTGGTGATGCACGAGAGTCCTTCAAAAACGCGCTTCGCGCCGGAACTTCTCAAGGGCCAGGTCGCACTCGTCACCGGCGGCGGCACAGGAATGGGCCGCGCCACGGCCATTGAGATGGCGCGCTGCGGGGCCCGCATCGCCGTTCTCGGCCGCCGCATCGATCCGATAGAGAGCACCGCAAAGGTAATCCGCGACGCGGGTGGCGAGGCATTTGCCGTGTCGGCGGACATTCGCGAACCCGACTTGATCGAACGCGCGATGGAGAAGATCAAAGCCGAGTTCGGCGGGCTCAATATCCTCGTCAATAATGCCGGCGGACAATTCGTCACGCCAGCCCGCGAACTCAGCAACAAGGGCTTTGAAACCGTGATCCGCAACAACCTGATCGGCTCGTGGCAGGTAACCAAGGCTGCCGCGGACCATTTCATGTTGGCGAATGGCGGATCGATTGTGTTCGTAACCGCCTGTATCCGCAGCGGCCTTGGCGGCTTCGTGCATACCGCGGCAGCGCGCGGCGGCGTTACCGCGATGATGCGAACGCTCGCCTACGAGTGGGCCGAGTTCGGTATTCGCCTAAACTGCGTCGCACCCGGAACCATCAAGACCGAGGCGCTTGGCCGCTATCCGATACCGCCG
Source organism: Bordetella parapertussis (assembly GCA_943372075.1). Taxonomy (GTDB): domain Bacteria; phylum Pseudomonadota; class Alphaproteobacteria; order Rhizobiales; family Xanthobacteraceae; genus Bradyrhizobium. Next base: position 12,390 of record CALRXG020000056.1, read on the forward strand.
GACGACTGGGTCAGGCTCAACCGCAACGTGCTGGGGCGCATGGGCAGCGTCGAGGATATTTCTGCAGCAATCATTTTTCTGTCCTCGCCGCTCGGTCAATTCGTCACCGGCGAGGACTGGTACATCGACGGCGGCGAGACGCTACATCTGGCCCACGACGCCCGCGATATGATCGACGCCGTTAAATTTGCCAAACGCGAACGCGGCGATGCAGGATTGTCGTAGCGGTCAAAATCGTTAACGCTGCGGCGGCATATCGGATATTCGATTTCGGGAGCTTGTTTACGTCTGACCAATGCGAAAATATTTCGGACGTCCGGCAGGCCACGGATCGCCCCACATTTGCTGCCCGCCGTCTACCGAAAGCGTTTCGCCCGTGATGAATTTCCCTGACGGCGCGGCGAGATAAACGCAGGCCTCGGCGATATCCCATGCATCGCCGTGCCGTTTCATGGGATTCGCTTCCTTGTAGGTCGCGGAGCCTTCCGGAACATAGCGGTCGAATGCCGTGGTTTCATTGACGCCAGGGGCAACACAATTCACCCGGATGCCGTGCGGCGCCCATTCGACCGCGACGGTCTTGGACGCGTAGATCACCCCGGCCCGCGCCGCGGCGGTGTGCGCCATCCCCGGCAGGCCTCGCCAGATCAATGCCACGATATTGACGATATTGCCGGTCTTGCCGCGCTCGATCCACTCGCGAGCCGCCGCTTGCATCATCCACCACGATCCGTTCAGGTTGGTATCGATCACTGCGTTCCAGCCCTTTGGCTTGAAGTCGATGGCCATCTGGGCGAACTGCCCACCGGCATTATTGATCATCACATCGACACGACCAAAATGATCCCAGACGTCTTTGACGAATTCGTTGACTTGATCGGGGTCGCGGATGGTGAGACTTCTACTGAAGACGCGGGCGCCGAGACTCTCTAGATCCGGAACGACGTGTGCGAGCTTCTCGGCGTCGCGCCCGCAGATTGCCAGATTGGCGCCAAGCCTCGCAAACAGGAATGCGATCGCCTTCCCGAGTCCGCTCCCCGCGCCGCTGACGATGATGGTCTGGCCGGTGAACAGATCAGGTCGGTACACTGTCGGGATCGTGGAGAGTTCGTCGTCGGTGAACCCGTAACTCGGCTGGCTGCTTTGCGAACTCATCTCAGGCTCCTCCCCCCTTTAAAGCGCGTGCGCGACCCGCACGCCCTCCTCGACCGCACGCATCGCGTCGAGTTCGGAAGCCTCCTTGGCGCCGCCGATGACATGCGTCTCGATTCCGGTCTTGAGCAGTTCGGTGAGCATATCGCGGTTAGATACTTGGCCGGCGCAAACTACGATCGTATCGACCGCGAGCGTACTTGGCTCACCCTCGGCCACGAAATGCAAACCTTGATCGTCGATCCGCTGATAGATAACCCCTCCGACAATCTTGACCCCGCGCTTTTCAAGACTGCTACGCAGGATCCAACCAGTCGAGACGCCGAGACCGAGGCCAGGCCGCGTCTTCTTGCGCTGCAGCATGGTAATTTCGCGCGAACTTGGCTTTGGTGCCAGCGGATCGCCCGATAGCCCTCCAGCTTTCGTAAGGCTGGCATCGACATTCCACTCCTGCTGAAACTCACGAATATCCATTGCCCGTGATTTTGGCGGTTCATCAGGCTGCGAATGGCAGAGGTATTCGGCGACATCGAAACCGATGCCTCCCGCGCCGATGATGGCGACTCGCCGTCCCGCGTGGCTTTTGCCACTCAACAAATCGTTGTAGAACACCACCTTGGGATGTTTGATGCCGGGAATCTCCGGCACACGGGGATGGACGCCGCAGGCGACAACGACAGCATCGAACCGCGCGTCTTTCAGGTCACTAACCGATGGAGCAGAATTCAGCCTGAGATCGACGCCGCCATCGGCGATTTGGCCGCTGTAATAACTCAGCATTTCGTCGAACTCGACCTTGCCCGGGACTGCTCGGGCAAGGTTGAGTTGCCCGCCTATGCGATCAGCGGCCTCAAACAGGGTTACCTTGTGCCCGCGTCGGCTGGCTTCCGCGGCAGCTGCGAGACCGCCCGCGCCTGCGCCAATCACTGCGATCCTGCGCGAGGTCTGAGCCGGGCCGTCCTCAAACTCAGTCTCGCGGCAGGCACGCGGATTAACCAGGCAACTCGCGGTCCGCTCGGAAAAGATCAGGTCGAGGCAGGCCTGATTGCAGGCAATGCAGATGTTGATTTTGCCGGCGTTGCCCTCCCGCACCTTCCTGGCGAAGTGCGGATCGGCCAGCATCGGGCGGGCCATCGATATTAGATCGCTATCCCCCGCCGCCAGAATCTCTTCTGCGGTATCCGGCGTATTAATGCGATTTGATGCCACTACCGGAATCCTGACCGCTTTCTTCAGACGCGATGCCGCAAAACGCCATGCGCCGCGCGGAATGACGTAAGCGATCGTGGGAACGCGCGCTTCATGCCAGCCGATACCGGTGTTGAGAATGTCGGCGCCCGCGGCCTCGACCCGTTGGGCAAGCCGATCAATCTCCTCGCCGGTTGCACCTCCTTCGACGAGGTCCAGCGCCGAGATTCGGTAGACAATGATGAAGTCGTCGCCGGTGGCGCTTCGCGAGCGTTTGACGAGTTCCACCGCGAGCCGATGGCGGTTCTGCTCCGATCCGCCCCACTCATCGGTACGGTTGTTGGTTCGCACCACCGTGAACTGATTAATGAGGTAACCTTCCGATCCCATGATCTCAATGCCATCGAACCCGGCCTCCTTTGCGAGCAGCGCGCAGCGCACGTAATCCGAGATCGTCTGTTCAATCTCTGCCCCAGTCATTGCACGCGGGGGAAACCGATTGATGCGGGTGGGGATGTCAGAAGGACCGACGCAGTCCCTTTGCTTGGAATAGCGGCCCGAATGCAACACTTGCATGCAGACTTTACCACCGTGCTGATGGACAGCATCAGTGATGCGACGAAGTTCGCGAGCTTGCGCACGTTCGGTCAAAATCGGCCCCCCAGGCTCAATCAGACCCGCGCTGTTGGGCGCATAACCGCCGGTAATGATGAGTCCTATCTCCCCCTTGGCGCGCTCGGCAAGGAAAACCGCCATCTTGTGCACGCCGTTGTCCTCCATATCGAGACGGGTGTGCATCGACCCCATGATCATGCGGTTACGCAACGTGGTCCGCCCTACCTTTAGCGAAGATAGCAAATGAGGGTAAAGCGATGTTCCGGGGCTGGTCGGCGTCAGCATGGACTTGCCTCCGTGGCTGGTTGTTAAATTTCTAACAGTTGTTAGACTGAATGCAAGAACTGAAGATCACCTAGATGGGAGGAATCGCGATGGATTACGCGCTTAGCGAGCAGCAGCAGGCTTTTCAGGAAACCGCGAAGCGTTTCGCGAAGGACAAGCTGGGCCCCCACTATCAGAGGCGGGCAAGGGAACACCGCATCGATCGTGCCATGCTGAAACAAATGGGGTCACTCGGCCTGATTGGCGCCGATCTGCCGGAAAAATACGGCGGCCTTGGCGAGAGCAGCGTGACGGCAGGCATTATTGTCGAGCAGATCGCTTATGGAGACTTCAACGCCAGCTACGTCCAACTTCTGGCGTCACTGCTCGGCGGAATGCTCGCAGAGCACGCCTCGCCCGAAATCGCTCAGGAGTGGCTACCGCAAGTGGCCCGGGGTGAGAAGATCATCGGCCTCGGCCTGACCGAGCCGCGGGGCGGTTCGGACGCTGCCAACCTCATTTTGCGAGCTGAAAAATCGGGAAATGGCTATCGCCTCAACGGTGAAAAGACTTCCATGAGTTTTTCAGATCAATGCGACGCAGCAGTCATCTTTGCCCGAACCGGGAAGGTCGAAGACGGCGCACGTGGCGTCAGCGCATTCTTTGTCGATCTGGCGCAGAGCGGAATCACGCGGACGCATTTTGATGACATCGGTACCAAACCTGTCGGACGCGGCTCGGTGTTCTTCGACGACGTCTTCATTCCGGCCGAGTGCCTGATGGCAGAGGAGAACAAGGGATTCTCCAAGATCATGTCAGGCTTCGACTATAGCCGTGCCTTGATCGGCCTTGAGTGCATCGGACCTGCCCAGGCTTCGGTCGATGAAGCATGGCAATACTCAACCGAAAGGCTCGCCTTCGAGCGGCCGATCGCGCAGTTTCAGGGCGTGAGCTTTCCGCTCGCGGAAGCCGAGACCCAGCTCACCATGATGCGGCAGCTTTGCTACTATACGCTTTCGCTCAGAGATCGCGGGCTTGCACATACCGCGGAAGCTGCGATGTGCAAATGGTATGTGCCGAAAGTGACCTGCGAGATCATCCACCAGTGCCTCCTCACTCACGGCCACTACGGTTACACCACCGATCTGCCGTTTCATCAGCGTTACCTCGACGTGATGGGCCTGCAAATCGGCGACGGAACCGCACAAATTCAGAAACTTGTCATCGCACGTGAAAAGGTCGGTCGTGTCGCGGTTCAATACGCCAAGCAGCCTTCCGAATTGCGGCAGATCTCAAAATGAGCGTACCTATCGCCCCCATTGCCATCTCTCGGCGAGACGCGTGCCGCCGTGCGTAGATTTTCGGGCTGGGGCCAATCGGACGATTCCGATCGCGCCATCGATAAACTGCGCGCCCAAGTGTCGTGTTCAGCTCGCACCTGGATTCGGCTAGTCAAATCCCGCGGTTTCGTTCGCTCCGGCCTACTCCCCTGATTGAGGCGCTCCGAAGGCAGCGTCATCTATTAAGACGCCACCAGTATTCAATGTCACCAGCGCGGGATATGCAACGCGAAAGTCCTCAAGCATCTTGCCTATCGGAGCGTCGGCGAACCAACCTCGGTCATTGACATATTCCATATGGCGATGATCGCTCGTGTCGAACTCGTGAAACAACGCGTCGGCCGTACCGTCGAAGATAAGAGGTCGGACTCCAAATCGTTCACATAGCTCCATGTTGAACGCGGGCGTCACTTTGAACATCTTCCTATCGAGCCAAAGCGCGACGTAGCCGTGATAAATGAAGAGATCAGTCCCCATTAACTCCGTCAGCTTGGGGGAATTCAGATGGTTGCGAACGTCTGCAAAGCCGATCGCGGCGGGGATTCCCGCTGCGCGCATGGCGGCCGTCAACAATATTGCCTTCGGAACACAAAACGCCGAAGGCGTTTTGAGAATCTCGCTGGCGCGATAATCGGCTTCGGACAAACTCACCGCGTAGGGGTCGTATCTGATCTGGTCTCGTACCGCGTTAAATAGGAGGATTGCCTTCTCGGCCGTCGACCGGTCCTGTTTGTCGCCAGCCACACGCGAGACAAACTCTCTAATCGCAGGTGAGTCGCAATCCACGTAATGCGTTGGAGCGAGAAATTCCGCGAGGTCCGGGTTGACTTTCACTTGTGCCTCGATTGGTACCTGCACTAACCTAACAGACGTTAGAAATTGAGGCAAGTCAAATCGGGTTGCGACCGGCGTCCAAAAGATGGATACCTCATTTGTTGTTCCATACGAATAGATTTATCAAACGATTGTTAGAATCGATTGAACTCGCAAGACGAGAGCGTTAGCATTAGGCGTCCAGGCTGGACACATGCTTATCGGGCGGGCCTGTCCACCGTCTCGTGTTCGATCGGGCATGCGTTCCTATCGGCCGGTAAGTCAATCTCGAATTGAACTTGACTGCAAATCAGGGAACGTAGTCGATGAATAATCCAACGTCCTATGCATGGACACCTCCGCCGGAGCTAATTGCAACAAGCAATCTGACCGCTTTCCTGCGCGCAACCGGATATGACGATTACGATCACCTCGCGTCGAAGGCTGAGGCCGATCCGGCATGGCTAATGGAGGAAGTCTTTAAGTTCTGCGATGTTCGATTCTATCGCAGTTACGACCAAATGTTGGATCTGTCGCGCGGGCAGCCATGGGCACGCTGGTGCGTCGGCGGGACCACCAACATCGTGCTGAACTGCATTGACAAGCATCGCAGCACGCCCGTATGGGACCAGACATTTTTGGTCTGGGAGGGTGAAGACAAGCGCGAACAGCGCGCGCTTACCTATCGTGAATTGGACCGCGGCGTCGGACGGCTTGCGCAGGGACTGCGTGATCTCGGCGTCGGTAAGGGCGATGTGGTCGCTCTCTATTTGCCGAACCTGCCGGAAACCTTTATCGCGTTTTTCGCTGTGCTGAAATTGGGCGCGATCCTGATGCCGCTGTTCTCCGGCTTCGGTCCGGCTCCCATGCAAACCCGGCTCAACCATGGCGGCGCCAAGGCCGTCATCACCGCGAGCGGGACCTGGCGGCGGGGCGCTGCGGCACCGCTCAAATCCGTCCTCGACGTCGCGCTCGAATCCTCACCGACAGTGCAGCACGTGATCGTCGTCGATCGTGAAGGCCTTAAGATCGAAACCCCGATGCGAAAGGGCCGCGATCACTGGTGGCACGATATCGTCATCGGCAAGGACGGCGCTATCGCGACCGCCGAAATGAATGCGGAAGATGCCGCGATTCTGCTGTACACCTCGGGAACCACCGGCGAACCGAAGGGTTGCGTTTGGACCCATATCAGCTTCATCGGTTCTATGGTCACACGCGACATGATCATTTGCGCCGATTTCAAATCATCGGACCGTTTTTTCTTTCTCAGTGACATGGGCTGGATGGTCGGCGCGATGTGCGCATGTATTCCCAGTTTCGCCGGCGCGAGCCTTCTGATCGCCGAAGGCACGCCGGATTTTCCGGACACCGGACGATTCTGGCGGCTGATCCAGGATCATCGCGTCAGCTATCTCGGAGTATCCCCCACCATAGTCCGTAGTTTGATGCGCTATGGAACGCAGGACGTCGAGCGCCACGATCTGTCGAGCCTGCGTATGACCGCGTCGGGCGGCGAGGCATGGACCAACGCGCCGTGGCAATGGTTCTTCGAGCATGTCTGCAAGAGAAAGCTTCCAATCATCAACATTTCCGGCGGCACCGAGGTTGGAGGTTGCATCTTCACGGGGACGCCGAACCATCCGATGAACCCCGGTTCGTTCTCCCGTCCGGCGCTCGGTGTCGGCGCGGACATCGTGGACATGTCCGGCA
>CALRXG020000057.1:0-19380 GCA_943372075.1 Bordetella parapertussis
ATACCGGCAAAACAATCGGGCGCCCCAATTGTATGCAGTTTGGGCGGTGGATTGCCTAAAAGGAATCCGGCCGTTCGCTTGCCGTCCGCGCGATCCTCTTGATTTTCAAAGCGGCAGGAGCTGGCATCCAGCTTGCATGCACTTTGCTCGTGATGCGCATGCAACCAAATTCCGAATTCGCCGGCGAGCCGATGGCCGCCGGATCCGCGCCGACCGCGATCGAGCTGTCGGAAGCCTCCGTCACCTTCGGCCGCGGCGCCCGCGCCGTGCCGGCTTTGTCGAAAACCACGCTGCGGATCGCCGACGGCGAGTTCGTCGCGCTGGTCGGGCCGTCCGGCTGCGGCAAGTCCACCATCCTGCGGCTGGTCTCGGGCCTGGCGCGGCCGACCACCGGTGTCGTCATCGTCGGCGGCCGCGAGGTCGCGGCGCGGGCGATGCGGGTCGGCATGGCGTTCCAGAACCCGACCATGCTGCCGTGGATGACGATCGAAAAGAACATCATGCTGCCGCTGAAGATCGTCGAGCCGTTCCGCTCGCAATTCCGCAGGCTGCGCAAGACCGAGTTCCGCGACAAGGCCAACGCGCTGCTCGAACAGGTCGGGCTGAAGGGCTTTGGCGGCCGCTATCCCTGGCAGCTTTCCGGCGGCATGCTGCAGCGCGCCAATCTGTGCCGCGCGCTGATCCACGAGCCGCGCATGCTGCTGCTCGACGAGCCGTTCGGCGCGCTCGACCAGTTCACCCGCGAGGAGCTGTGGGGAATCCTCCAGCAGCTCTGGATGACCCACAAGCCGACCGTGTTGCTGGTCACCCACGATCTGCGCGAGGCCGGCTTTTTGGCCAGCCGCATCTGCGTGATGAGCGCGCGGCCCGGCCGCATCCTCGATGACTCCCGGGTCGATTTCGCCCGCCCGCGCACCGTGGCGATGACCTTCGAGCCGGACTTCGTCGCGCTCAACCAGAAGCTCCGCGCCTTCATCGTCGATGCGCGCAGCGCCGCGCGAGAGGGAGCCTGACCATGTCCATGTCAGATATCCGGCAGAAGGTCTGGTCGGCGGCGCTGATCGTGCTGTTCTTCGTCGCCTGGGAACTGTTCTGCGTGATGACGGGCATGTCGGACCTCGTGCTGCCGCGGCCGTCGCAGATCTTCGTCACGCTGTTCGAGAAATTCCCGATCCTGTGGCCGCATATCGTGCAGACGCTGGTGACCACCATGATCGGCTTCGTGCTTGGCGTAACGCTTGGTGTCGCGCTCGGCGCGGTGATCGGCGTCTCCAAGACGGCCTACGACACCTGTTATCCGCTGCTGGTCGGGTTCTCGTCGATCCCGAAGGTCGCTGTGGTGCCGATCTTCGTGCTGTGGTTCGGATCCGGCACGGTGCCGGCGGTGCTGACCTCGCTGTCGATCTGCTTCTTCCCGATCGTCGTCAACATCGCAACCGGCCTCGCCACCACCGAGCCCGAGCTCGAGGATGTGCTGAAGGCGCTCGGCGCCAGCAAGTTCGACATCCTGTGGAATGTCGGGCTGCCGAGGACGATGCCGTTCTTCTTCGCCTCGCTCAAGGTCGCGGTGTCCTACGCCTTTGTCGGCGCTGTGCTGTCGGAGACCGTGGCCTCGAACCGCGGCATCGGCAACGTGATGATGACCGCGTCCTCCAATTTCAACGTGCCGCTGGTGTTCGCCGGGCTGTTCGTGCTCGCCGGCCTCGGCGTCGCGCTCTACGTGCTGTTCTCGCTGATCGAGAGCCAGGTGACGGGCTGGGCGACACGCAAGGACAATGTCATCGCCACCTGAGTCTCACGCCATCGCCATTCACTGAAGTTGAGGAGGTCGTCATGCTGAAGACAATAAGCGCTGCGTTGCTGGGACTTGCCCTGGTCGCGGCACCTGCACGCGCCGATGAAACCACCATCAAGTTCACGCTGGGCTGGAAGACGCAAGGCTCGGATGCGGCGTTCTTCTACGCCAAGGATCACGGCTATTTCAAAGAGGAAGGCCTCAACGTCGTGATCGACCAGGGCGAGGGCTCCGGCGCGACGGTGACGCGCATCATGTCGGGCGCCTATGATGCCGGCTTCGGTGACGTCAACGCGATCATCCAGAATGCCGCGGCCAGGCCGCAGGATGCACCCGTGATGGTCTACATGATGTGGAACCAGCCGCCATTCGCGATCGTCGCCAAGAATTCGAGCGGCATCAAGTCGATCAAGGATTTCGAGGGCCGTACGCTGGGCGGCGCGCAGGGCACGCCGACCACGCGGCTGCTGCCGGTGTTCGTGCACAAGAACGGGCTCGACGGCGACAAGATCAAGATCTCCAACATGGCGCCGAACCTGCAGGAGCCGATGCTGATCAAGGGCGACATCGACGCCGCGCTGGTGTTCAACATCACGAGTTATTTCAACCTGGTGCTGAACCGCCAGGACCCCGACAAGGACTTCAAATGGTTCTCGTTCGGCGACTACGGCCTCGATCTCTATTCCAACGGCGTGATGGTGTCGCGCAAGCTGATCGCGGCGAATCCGAAGGCGGTGGCGGGCCTGGTCCGCGCCATCAACAAGGGCGCGATCGCGGTCGCCAAGGACCAGAACGCCGCCATGAAGGCCGCGCTGAACTACGACAATCTGATCAATGTCGATGTCGAGAAGCGCCGGCTGCAATATTCCTTCGAGAAGCTGATTGTCTCGCCGGAGATGAAGGAGATCGGTATCGGCGACGTCAAGGACGACCGCATGGCCCGCGCCATCGGCTTCATCGTCGAAGGCTACCAGCTCGCCCGTACGCCGACCCCCGCCGAAGTGTTTTCGCGTGATTTCCTGCCGCCGCGGGCCGAACGGGAGTTGGTGTATACGGCGAATTGAGTTCATCCGTCATTGCGAGCGAAGCGAAGCAATCCATGCCTCCGCTTGCGGCGACATGGATTGCTTCGTCGCCTCGCTCCTCGCAATGACGAAGGAGGAAAGCGATGGATGTCACGGCAACTCGCCTGTTTTCCGGCCCTGACCGCGACATCCGCAACGACGTCGTGCTCCACCACGACGCCGGCGTCATCACCGATATCGCCGAAGCCGCGAGCCCTGCGACCGGCGCGCGTTCCCTCATCCTTTCCGCCTTCATCAACGCCCACGACCATGCCCGTCCGCGGGCGTCGAGCTTCGGTGCGGTCGGCATGCCCTTGGAGAGCTGGATCCTGCGCACGGTGGTGGGGACGCCGGTCGATCCTTACCTGGCCGCGGCCTCGGCGTTCGCGCGTGCGGCGCAGGCCGGCTGTGCCGCGATGATGGTGCACTACACGCGTCCGAGCGGCACCAGGCCGCTGGTCGAGGAAGCCAGGGCGATCGCACGCGCCGCCGGCGATGTCGGTATCCGCATCGCGTTTGCAATCGCGGTGCGCGACCAGAACCCGATCGTCTATGGCGATAGCGAGCCGGTGCTCGCAACGCTCGCCGGCGACGACCGCAGCACGATCGAGCAGTTGTTCCTCCGTGCGCCGATGTCGCCGAAAGCCTATATCGAGCTGACCGACGCCATCGCCGCGGCGATTGCCGGGCCGAAGGTCGATGTGCAGCTGGGTCCCGCCGGCGTGCAGTGGTGCTCGAAGCCGCTGCTGGAGGCGGTCGCGGAGAACTCCGCGCAGACCGGCCGCCGGGTTCACATGCATCTGCTCGAGACGATCTATCAGCGCGGCTGGGCGGATGAGCATTTTCCCGGCGGCATCGTCCGCTATCTCCGCGATATCGGCCTGCTTTCGGAGCGGCTGACGCTGGCGCATTGCATTCACGCGCGACCGGACGAGATCGAGATGATCGCGGCGTCGGGCGCCCGCATTGTCACCAATTTCTCGTCCAATTTGCATCTTCGCTCGGGACTTGCGCCGATCGCCGCGGCGCACGAATGCGGTTGCGCGATCGCGGTCGGCGTCGATGGGCTGGCGCTCGATGAAGACGATGACATCCTGCGCGAGATGCGGCTGGTGCAGATGATGCATGGCGGCATCGGCTTCAAGCGCGGCTGGACGGCACAGGAATTCTTCGCGCTCGCGATCCGCAATGGCCGCCGTGCCACCGGCGCGCCAGGAACGGGCGAGCTTGCCGTCGGTGCGCCGGCCGATTTCGTCAGCATCGATCTCGACCGCCTCGAGCGCGACCAGATTCTCGACACCGATCCGCTCGATCTGCTGTTCGCGCGCGGCAATGCGTCGCTGGTCGATCAGCTTGTGGTCGATGGTCGCACTGTCGCCAAGGCAGGCCGGTGCCTCGGTGTTGATCTTCCGGCCATCGAGCAGGAACTGCGCGAGATCTATCGCGCGAACTGCGCCACATACGCGCATGTCTTGCGCGCATGGCCGCGAATTTCGAGCGCGCTGCAACACTGGTTCGAGGCGCAGCTCACCTGCAATTAGCGGCGCAATCGTCGCTTCACGCCGAGCGCCAGATGCGGTCGTAGCGCAGTCGAACGCGCGTTAATTCCGTCAAGCGGAAGAAAATTCCACTTGCATCACACAGTCCGCGCGGCTTCAAGATCGGCAACAAGAAACTGAGTCAGTCGCTCCGTCACCGGCTGGTCATGTTGCTCGCGAGGAAGCCTGATGGGCGCGTTGTCGCATTTGCGGATAGTCGAGATCGGAAGCGCTGCGGCGACGAGCTATTGCGCGCGGCTGTTCGCCGATTTCGGCGCCGACGTGCAGAAGATCGAGCCGCCCGCGGGCGATCCGCTTCGACGCACCGCGCCGCTGACACCGCAAGGCCACAGCGCATGGTTTGCGTTCCTCAATTTCAACAAGTCGAGCGTCGTTCTCGACAAGCATGAGGCCAATGCCGCCGCGCGCCTGCGCGAGCTGGTCGCCGGGTGCGACATCCTGCTCGACGGCCGCGGCATCGCCGCAGCCGATTGTCCCGACATCGATCTCGACGCGCTCAAGCGCGACAATCCCGGCCTGATCCATCTCGATCTCGCATGGTTCGGCGATCGCGGTCCGTATGCCGATTTCGCCGCGACCGATTCGACGATCCGGGCGCTCGCCGGACTGGTGAAGCTGGTCGGGCCCGAGCAGGGCCCGCCGATGCACGCGCCGGATTTCCAGGTCGGCATTCTCGGCGGGCTGTGGGGCTTTATCGCAACCGCATCCTCCGTGCTCGGTCGCATGCAGGATGGGCGCGGTCGGATGAGCCATCTCAGCCAGTTCGAGGCCAGCATCGCCGTCACCGAATACATCATGTTCGAAGCGTTCTCGCGCGGCGACATCATGCGGCGGATCGGCGTCAACCGGTTCTGGCCGACTTTTCCGGTCGGCATCTACGAGACCAGGCAAGGCTGGCTCGGCGTCACCACGGTGACCCCGGCGCAGTGGCGTTCGTTCTGCGAGATGCTTGGCCTGAACGAGCTGCGCGACGATCCGACGCTGTTTCTCGGCGTCGATCGGTTGCAACGCGTCGCCGAGATCGAAGGCAAGATCCTGCCGAAGCTGAAGCAGCGCACGGCGCAGGAATGGTTCGCCGAAAGTCTCAAGCGCAAGATCCCGATCGTGCCGGTGCCGGAGATATCGGACCTCATCGCGGATCAGGAGAAACGTGCGCGCGGCGCCATCGTCCCGATCACGATCGGTGACGAGTCCGGCTTTTCCTGCGGCACGGTGCAGCGGTTGACGGCAACGCCGCCGCTGCCGGGAGGCCGCGTGCCCGACATCGGCGAACCGCAGGCCGGGCGTACCGCTGCGCCGCGTTTACCGGTGCCGAAGCCCTCCGCGACCAACCGCCTGCCGCTCGAAGGCGTTCGCGTCGTCGACTTCTCGATGGGCTGGGCGGGGCCGATCTGCACCCGCACGCTGGCTGATCTCGGCGCCGACGTCATCAAGATCGAGGCGATCCAGTATCCGGACTGGTGGCGCGGCGTCGACCGCCGCCCGGCCTATGTGCTGGAGCAGATGTATGAGAAGCAGCTGCGCTACTGCATCATGAACCGCAACAAGCGCTGCATCACGCTCGACCTCACGCGGCGGAAGGGACTTGCGCTGGCCAAGCGGCTGCTCGCTGATGCCGATCTCGTGGTCGACAATTACTCGGTCGAGGTGCTGCCCAAGCTCGGCCTCGGCTACGACGTGCTGAGCAAGATCAATCCGAAGCTCGTCATGATGTCGATGTCGGCATTCGGCGCCGGCAGCGTACATCGGGATTGTCGCGCCTATGGTTCGACGCTGGAGCAGGGCTCCGGCCTGCCGAGTGTCGTCGGTGACGCGGGCGGACCGCCGGTCATGAGTCACACCGCGTTCGGTGACGCCGTCGGCGGCCTCAACGGCGCGGCCGCGGTGCTGATCGCGCTGATCCACGCGAGGCTGACCGGGCAGGGCCAGTTCATCGATCTCGCCCAGATCGAGTGCATGATGCCGTTCGCCGCGCCCTGGATCGTGGCGCATTCGGTCGACGGCAAGCCGCCTGCGAAACACGGCAACCGTCATCCGGACTTGGTGCCGCATGGCTGCTTCCGCTGCGCCGGCGAAGACAACTGGATCATGGTCGCGGTCTCCGACGATGCGATGTGGCCGAAGCTCGCGCGGCTGCTCGGCCGCGCGGACTGGGCGACGGACGAGACGCTCAGGACCGCCGCGGGCCGTCGTGCCATCGAGGCCGAGATCGAGGCTGCGATCACGGCCTGGACCTCGGGGCGCGATGCCGATGCGGCGATGGGTGTGCTGCAGTCTGCCGGCGTTGCGTCGGGCGTGGCTCGGCTGCCGATCGATCTCCTGAAGGATCCGCAGCTGCACGCTCGTAGCTTCATCCAGGACGTCGACCGCGCCTTCATCGGCCGGCATCCGCAGCCATCGATGCCGTTTCGCGAGGGCGCGGCACCGTTCGCGATCCGCTCGGTGCCGCCGACGCTCGGCGAGCATAACCGCGAGATCCTTGGCGGCATGCTCGGCCTGTCCGATGCCGAGCTCGACGAGCTCACCCGTGAGGGCATCATCGGCACCGAGATGCTGATGGATGAGCAACTGGTGAAAGACAACAAGCGGGCGGCGGGCTGATGGAAACCAGCCAGCCGGCACAGCGCAAGGCGGACGGTGCGCGCGACGGCGCGCGGCCGCTGCTATCCGTGCGCGGGCTCGGCATCCGCTTCAAGACCTCGCAGGGCATCTGGCAGGCCACGCGCCGGATCGACTTCGACGTCGCGCCGGGCGAGCGCATCGGCATCGTCGGCGAGAGTGGTTGCGGCAAGACCATCACCGGGCTGTCGATCCTGCGCCTGTTGCCGGGCAATTTTGCCGGACTCGACGGCAGGATCCTGTTCGACGGCACCGACCTGGCATCCTGCAGCGCGCGGCAGATGCGCGCCATCCGCGGCAAGCGCATCGCGATGATCTTCCAGGAGCCGATGAGCGCGCTCGATCCGGTCTTCACCGTCGGCCACCAGATCGCCGAGACCTTGCGCGTCCATACCAACGTTTCCCACGAGGAAGCGCGCGCGAAGACGCTGGAGATGCTGCGCCGGGTCGGCATCGCCTCGCCGGAGCGGCGGATCGACGACTATCCGCATCAGCTCTCCGGCGGCATGCGCCAGCGCGTCATGATCGCCGCCAGCCTGATCTGCGGGCCGCAGCTGCTGATCGCGGACGAGCCGACCACCGCGCTCGACGTCACCGTGCAGGCGCAGATCCTCGAACTGCTGCGCGACATCAGCGAGACCTCGAAGACCGCGCTGATGCTGATCACCCACGATCTCGGCGTCGTTGCCGAAACCTGCACGCGCATGATCACGATGTATGCCGGCGAGGTGATCGAGGACGCCACCGTCGACGAGGCGCTGGTGCGGCCGCTGCATCCCTATACGTCGGGCCTGCTGCGCTCGCTGCCGCATTTGAGCCCGCGCCACGGTCGGCTGCCGTCGATCCCGGGCCGGGTGCCGTCGATCGCCGAGATGCCGGCCGGATGCCGCTTCCGCGCCCGCTGTGCGCACGCTGCCAAGGGCTGCGAGGCCGAGCAGACGTTGCAGGACGCCGGCGGCGGCCGCAAGGTGCGCTGCCATCGCTTCGCCGAGCTCAATTTGCCCGGCGCGCTGCATCCGCCCGACGCTGCCACAGGCGCGAGGGTCGCGCACCAATGACCGCAGCCACACCCGAGCCCCGCCGCAACGCCATCGTCTCGGTGCGTGACCTACAGGTCCGCTTCCAGACCTCGGACCGCCGCGCCACCGTCAAGGCAGTCGACGGCGTCAATTTCGACGTCCGGCGCGGCGAGACCTTCGGCATTATCGGCGAGTCCGGATCGGGCAAGACCACGATCGGCCGCGCGCTGGTGTTCCTGCTGAAGCCCAGCGCTGGCGCCATCCTGCATGACGGAATCGATCCGCTGGCGCTGTCGCGCGGGCAATTCCAGCACCATCGCCGCGACTACCAGATCATCTTCCAGGACCCGAACGCCGCGCTGAACCCGCGCATGACCATCCTCGCCTCGGTGCTGGAGCCGCTGGAGCTCGCCCGCATCGGCGACGGTACCGCGCGCGAGCGGCAGGCGAGGGAGGCGCTGGAGCGCGTCGGCCTGCCGCAGGAGTTCGGCGAGCGCTATCCGCATCAGCTGTCCGGCGGCCAGAAGCAGCGCGTCGTGATCGCCCGCGCGCTGACCTTGAAACCGAAATTGATCGTCTGCGACGAAGTGGTGGCCGCGCTCGACATGTCGATTCGCGGCGACGTGCTCAATCTGTTCGCCGATCTGCAGCGCGACCTCGGGCTGACCTACGTTTTCATCACCCACGATCTCGCCGTGGTCTCGCATATCAGCGAGCGCGTCGCGGTGATGTATCTCGGCCAGTTCGTCGAGCTCGGTCCGACCGAGGAGGTCGCCGAGCGGCCGTTGCATCCCTACACGATCGCGCTGCTCTCGGCCGAACCAAGGCCGCTGCCGTCGTCGATGCGGCCGGAGAGCCGCATCGTGCTGCAAGGCGAGGTGCCGAGCCCGATCGATCCGCCATCGGGCTGCCGTTTCCGTACCCGCTGCCCGCATGCGCAGCCGCTCTGCACCGACCGTGTGCCGGAGTGGCGCGAGCTGAAGCCTGATCACTGGGTGGCCTGCCATTTCGCCGACCGCCCGAATTTTTCGCCCAACTGAACGCACCGGAGCAATGCCATGACAATGACGACACGACGCGAGGCTATGGCGTTGCTTTCGGGCGCATTGGCCAGCACGACCATCGGCGGCCGCGCGTTCGCGCAAGCCACGCCGAAGAAGGGCGGCACGTTGCGGATCTCCGCGCCGGCCAATCCGTCGAGCCTCGATCCGGCCACCGGCGGCGCCGGCTCCGACCACGCCTTCCTGTTCACGATGTACGACACGCTGGTCGAATGGGAATTCGAGACGCTGAAACCGAAGCCGGGGCTCGCCGAGAGCTGGAAGTTCACCGATCCCAATACGCTGGTGCTCAACATCCGCTCGGGTGTCAGCTTCCATGACGGCACGCCGCTCGATGCGGAAGCCGTCAAGTTCAACCTCGATCGCAACCGCAGCGATGCAAAGTCGAACATCAAGGCCGATCTGCTCTCGGTCGACGCGGTCGAGGTCACCGGCCCCCAGCAGGTCACGCTGAAGCTGAAGACGCCGGACACCGCGCTGCCGGGCATCCTGTCCGATCGCGCCGGCATGATGGTGTCTCCGACGGCGCTGAAGGCGGCCGACGGCGGCGTCGTGACCCGCAAGCCGGTCGGCGCCGGCGCCTATGCCTTCGTGAGCTGGGCCGATGGCGAGAAGATCGTGGTCAAGCGCAACGAGAAATATTGGAAGCCGAACCGGCCCTATCCCGACGGCATCGAATTCTCGATCATTCCGGAGCTGACGACGGGCGCGCGCTCGGTCTCGGCAGGCCAGAACGACCTGATCTATCAGCTGCCCCCGCGGCAGAAGGCGATCATCGAACGCGCGTCGAGCGTCAAGGTGGTGCACGGCCCGACGCTCTACGTGTTCCAGATCTTCCTGAACTGGGCGAAACCGCCGTTCGACAACGTCAAGGTCCGGCAGGCGCTGAACTTCGCAATCGATCGCGAAGCCTTCGTCAAGGCGGCGCTCGCAGGCCTCGCCGAGCCGGCCTGCATGAACCTGCCCAAGGCGCATTGGGCCTATGACGCCGAGGTCGCGAAACTCTATCCCTACGATCCCGACAAGGCGCGCAAGCTGCTCGCCGAGGCCGGCTTCAAGGAAGGCACCCCGATCGAGATCGGCGGCTACACCGATCAGGATTCGGTGCAGCGCGAGGAGATCCTGATCGAGCAATTGCGCAAGGCAGGTATCAACGTGAAGTTCGTCAACGGCACGGTCGCGGAAGCCTCTGCCGCCTTCTTCGGCGCGGAGAAGAAGGGGGCCGGGTTGCTCTCGGCCTGGACCGGACGGCCCGACCCGAGCCTGACCTATTCGCTGATGTTCACCAAGGACGCCTATTTCAATGCCGGCCGGGCGCCGGTGCCCCCGGAGCTCGAGGCCGCGATAAGGGACTCGCGCGCGTCTGAGGATATCGAGGTCAGGCGCAAGGCCTTCGCCACGGTGCAGCGGCCGGTGATGGAAAACGCCTTCGTGGTGCCGCTGGCGTTCCAGTTCGAGCTGGTTGCCATGAACAAGAAGGTGCAAGGCTATCGGCCGAACCTGCTCGGCAAGCCGAAATACGACGACGTCTGGTTGGAAGGCTAGCATGATCCGGAAAAGTGCGAAGCGGTTTTCCGAAAATGATCATGCTCAAGAAGGGAGCTAAGGCACGATGATGGTCCGTCATAATCTTATCGTGCTTTAGCCATGGCGCGACGGTCACCGGTCAAGGTCGTCGGCAGTCGCCTGTTGCAGGCGCTGCCCGTGATCGTGCTAGCGACCTTGATGGTGTTCGCGTTGCTCAAGCTGGTGCCCGGCGACATCGCCGTGACGCTGGCAGGCGACAACGCCACCGATGCGCGGATCACCGAGATCAGGCAGCTCTACGGCCTCGACCGGCCGTTCCTGGTGCAATACGGCGCCTGGCTCGGCCATGTCGTGCAGGGCGATCTCTCGCAATCGCTTTTGACCGGCGAGAAGGTCGCCGATTCGATCGGGCGCGCCTTCCCGAACACGCTGCTGATCGTCGTGATCGCGCTGGCGCTGGCGCTGGCGACCGGCATCCCGATGGGCGTGATCGCCGCGATCAAGCCGAACGGCTGGATCGACAAGCTGATCAGCATGATCGCCTCGCTCGGCGTCGCGGTGCCCGGCTTCTGGCTGGCGATGATCCTGGTGGCGGAGTTCTCGCTGAAGCTGAACTGGCTGCCGGCGACTGGCGCGAAATCCTTCAGCGCCTCGCCGATCGATGCCGTCCGGCACGCGCTGCTGCCGGGGATCGCGATCGCGGCCTACGGCATGGCGGAGGTGGCGCGCCAGCTGCGCGGTGCGTTGCTGGAGGTGCTGTCGTCGCAATATGTCCGCACCCTGCATGCCAAGGGCCTGTCGATGTCCCGCATCCTCTGGCAGCACGGGCTGAAGAATGTCGGCGTCAATCTGCTGACGATCATCAGCCTCCTGGTCAACCGCATGCTGGCGGCGACCGTGGTGATCGAGGCGGTGTTCGCGATCCCCGGGCTCGGCAGCCTGATCGTGCGCGGCGCAATCCAGCGCGATTTCCCGATCGTGCAGGGCGTCGTCTTCACCATGGTGGTGGTGGTGATCGCGGTCAACCTGATCGCCGACCTGCTGTGCGCGGCGATCGATCCGAGGATCGAGCAATGACCGATACCGTGCTCGCGTCCCCGAAGGCGCCGGCCAGGCCGACCCGGCTGCGGCGTCTGTTGCGCTGGCTCGCCGGCGATCTCAGAGCCGCGCTGTCGATCCTGGTGCTGTCAGTGCTGGTCATCGTCGCGATCGG
Organism: Bordetella parapertussis; assembly: GCA_943372075.1. Lineage (GTDB taxonomy): Bacteria > Pseudomonadota > Alphaproteobacteria > Rhizobiales > Xanthobacteraceae > Bradyrhizobium. The sequence goes on from CALRXG020000057.1 coordinate 11,858, forward strand.
CGCGCCCTGGATCGCGCCCTACGCGCCGACTGCGCAGGACGTCAACAACATGCTGGCACCGCCCGGTCCTGCGCATCTGCTCGGCACCGACGATCTCGGCCGCGATGTGTTCTCGCGCCTGATCTATGGCGCGCCGGCCACCGTCTATGCCAGCCTGCTCGCGGTCGGCGTCGCGGTCCTGATCGGCTTGCCGGTCGGGCTGATCGCCGGCTATTTCGGCGGCTGGATCGACGACATCGTCAGCCGCATCATCGACACCTTCCTGTCATTCCCGGCCATCGTGCTGGCGATCGCCGTCACCGGCGCGCTCGGCATCGGGCTCACCAACGGCATGATCGCGATCGGCATCACGATGTTCCCGGCGCTGGCCCGCATCGTCCGCGCCCGCACGCTGATCGTGCGGCAGGAGCTCTATGTCGATGCGTCCAGGGGTTTTGGTGCGCCGACCTGGCACATCCTGTGGCGCCACGTGCTGCCGAACACGTTGCAGCCGGTCATCGTGCAGGTGACGCTGCTGCTCGCCGCCGCGCTGCTCGCGGAAGCCAGCCTGTCGTTCCTCGGCCTCGGCATCCAGCCGCCGGACCCGAGCTGGGGCGCGATGCTGGCGCGCGCCTATCAATACATGGAGATTGCGCCCGAGCAGATGTATGCGCCGGGCCTTGCCATTCTCGTCGTCTCCCTGGCGTTCAATGCGCTGGGAGAATCCTTGCGTGTCGTGCTCGATCCCACGATGAAGGATCGTTGACCTCTGATGGTGCTGTGATGTCGTTCAAGAAATTGCTGATTGCCAACCGCGGCGAGATCGCGATCCGCATTGCCCGCGCAGCGGCCGATAGCGGCCTCGCCACGGTCGCGATCTATCCTGCTGATGATGCGGCCTCGCTGCATGTCCGCTCGGCCGACGAGGCGCGTGAGATCCCCGGCCGCGGCGCGCGGGCCTATCTCGACATCGAGGCCGTGATCGCGGCGGCCAAGGCCGCCGGCTGCGATGCGTTGCATCCGGGCTACGGCTTCCTCAGCGAGAACACGGGGCTGGCGCGGCGCTGTGCCGAGGAGAAGATCACCTTCGTCGGTCCATCCCCTGAGGCGCTCGACCTGTTCGGCGACAAAGCGAAGGCAAAGGCGCTGGCGAAAAAATGCGGCGTGCCGATCATTGCCGGCACCTCGGGCGCGACCTCGCTGGAGGAAGCGAAGGTATTCTTCACCGCGCTCGGCGCCAATGCCGCCGTGATGATCAAGGCGATCGCCGGCGGCGGCGGCCGCGGCATGCGCGTGGTCGAGGACCTGGCCAAGCTCGACGAAGCCTATGCGCGCTGCCAGTCCGAGGCCAAGGCGGCGTTCGGCAGCGATGCGGTTTACGTCGAGCGGTTGATCCGCAAGGCGCGGCATATCGAGGTGCAGATCATCGGCGACCGCCATGGCGCGATCAGCCATCTCTGGGAGCGAGAATGCACCATCCAGCGCCGCAACCAGAAGCTCATCGAGGTGGCGCCGAGCCCGTCGCTCAGTGAGAGCCTGCGCGGGCGCATCATCGAGGCGGCCAGGCAGCTCGCGACGGCCGCGCACTACGACAATCTCGGCACCTTCGAATTTCTGGTCGACGACGACGCTGAGGAAAGCAAGGGCGAGGGCGCCTTCGCCTTCATCGAGGCCAATCCGCGGCTGCAGGTCGAGCATACCGTGACCGAGGAAGTGCTCGGCGTCGACCTGGTGCGTTCGCAGCTTGCGGTCGCGGCCGGCGCCACGCTGGCCTCGCTCGGGCTCGCGCAAGCCTCAGTGCCGCTGCCGCGTGGCTATGCCATGCAGCTCCGCGTCAACATGGAGGTGATGGACGAGAAGGGGCAGACCAAGCCGACCGGCGGCACGCTCAGCGTGTTCGATCTGCCCTCCGGTCCCGGCGTCCGGGTCGATACGTTCGGCTATTCCGGCTACCGGACCAGTGCGGCGTTCGACTCACTGCTGGCCAAGGTCATCGTGCATTCGCCGAGCCCGAAATGGACCGACGTGGTGCACAAGGCGTCGCGCACCTTGCGCGAATTCCGGATCGGCGGCGTCGCCACCAACATCCCGTTCCTCAGCGCGATCCTTGCGCATCAGAGCTTTGGTCGGAACAAGATCAGCACCAGCTTCATCGATAGCCACGTCGCGGCGCTGGTCGGCACCGCGAAGGAGCTCGCCGCGCCGCTGGTCGAGGTGAGCGAGGCGGCCACGACCAAGGCTGTGGTGATCGAGGCCGCGCCGGAAGGCTCGCTCCCGGTGCCCGCGCCGTTGCAGGGCACGATCGTGGCGATCGAGGTTGCCGAGGGCGATCTGGTCCGTCCCGGCCAGCAGATCGCGGTGCTGGAATCGATGAAGATGGAGCATCTGGTCGCAGCGCCGCATGGCGGCCGGGTGACCAAGGTCGCGGGCGGTGTCGGCGTCACCCTGATGCATGGTGATCCGATCCTGTATCTCGAGCCGGCCGAGGTCGATGGTCATCACGCGGCGGAGGAAGCCGCGATCGATCTCGATCACATCCGGCCCGATCTCGCCGAGTTGATCGCGCGCAAGGCGATCACGCTGGACGAGAACCGCCCGGCCTCGGTGGAGCGCCGGCGCAAGACCAACCAGCGCACCGCGCGCGAGAACATCGCGCAGCTGGTCGACGAGGGCTCGTTCGTCGAATACGGCTCGCTCGCGATCGCAGCGCAGCGCCGCCGCCGCAAGGTCGAGGACCTGATCAAGAATACGCCGGCCGATGGCCTGATATCAGGCGTCGCCACCGTCAACGCCAGGGATTTCGGCCCTGAAGGCGCGCGCTGCATGGTGATCTCCTACGACTACACCGTGCTGGCCGGCACCCAGGGCCACATGAACCACAAGAAGATCGACCGCATGCTGTCGCTGACCGAGCAGTGGCGGCTTCCGCTGGTGTTCTACGCCGAGGGCGGCGGCGGCCGGCCCGGCGACACCGACCGGCTCGGCATGACCGGCCTCGACGGTCCGTCCTTTGTGCAGTTCGCGAAGCTCTCCGGGCTGGTGCCGGTGGTCGGCGTGGTCTCCGGCTACTGCTTCGCCGGCAATGCCGCGATGCTCGGCGTCTGCGACGTCATCATCGCCACCAAAAACGCTTCGATCGGCATGGGCGGGCCGGCGATGATCGAGGGCGGCGGCCTCGGCGTCTATCATCCGGCCGAGGTCGGTCCTGTTACGTTCCAGTCGCCGAACGGCGTGATCGACATCCTGGTCGAGGACGAGCAAGAGGCGACGGCGGTGGCGCAGAAATATCTGTCCTACTTCCAGGGCGCGGTGGCCGACTGGAAGGCGCCGGACCAGCGGCTGCTGCGCCGCGCGATCCCGGAGAACCGCCTGCGGGTCTACGACATCCGCAACGTCATCGACCTGATCGCCGACGAAGGCTCGGTGTTGGAGATCCGAAAGGATTTCGGCGTCGGCATGATCACCGCGTTCATCCGCATCGAGGGCAAGCCGTTCGGCCTGATCGCCAACAATCCGAAACATCTCGGCGGCGCGATCGATGCGGCGGCCGGCGACAAGGCCGCGCGCTTCATGCAGCTGTGCGATGCCTTCGACATCCCGATCGTCTCGCTGTGCGACACGCCGGGCTTCATGGTCGGGCCCGAGGCCGAGAAGACCGCGATCGTGCGCCATGTCGCGCGGATGTTCGTCACCGGCGCCAGCATCACGGTGCCGCTGTTCGGCGTCGTGCTGCGCAAGGGCTATGGCTTGGGGGCGCAATCGATGATCGGCGGCGGCTTCCACGCCTCGTTCTTTACGGTGGCGTGGCCGACCGGCGAGTTCGGCGGCATGGGCCTGGAGGGCTATGTCCGGCTCGGCTTCCGCAAGGAGATGGAGGCGATCGAGGACCCGGTCGAGCGCGAGAAGTATTTCCAGACCAAGGTCGCCGAGCTCTACGCCAACGGCAAGGCGGTCTCGATCGCCTCGGTGCTCGAGATCGACGAGGTGATCGATCCCGCCGACACCAGGCACTGGATCATGGCCGGCCTGCGCTCGGTGCCGAAGCCCGAGCCGCGCACGACGCGGAAGCGGCCGTGCATCGATGCGTGGTGATAGCTCGCCTTCGTCATTCCGGGGCTCGCCGAAGGCGAGAGCCCGGAATCCATTCCACCACCTGTTCTGCGGCCCCATGGATTCCGGGTTCGCGCTACGTGCGCCCCGGAATGACGAGTGGTGAGCGCAACGGGTGCGACGACTCGACGGGAAACTCGGCGTGATAGAGCGCGGAATGGGTAGTCGATCAGCCTAACGTCAACTCCGCATATCCCCCCGCCGCCACCGCGTCGCAACGCTCGCGATAGGCCGGCGCGCTGCCGCTGTAGCGGGCAACGATACGGGTCTGCTTGCCCTCGACGTTGCGGTTGATGCCGGTCATCCAGGAATCGACCTCGTTCGACAACAGTCCGACACCGAGCGCCTTGACGTGATCGGTCCAGCCGGCGGTGCCCGCGGGCGTGGCATCGAGGAAGGTCAGGCCCTTCTCCGTCGCAAAGCGAAGCAGGCCGGTGACCCAGTCCACGCTGTATTCGATGCTGCGCGGGATGTTGCCGAGCGCGGTGTGCGGGCCCATCAGCATCATCATGTTGGGAAATCCGTCCACCATCAGCCCGAGATAGGTTTGCGGGCCGTGCGTCCACTTATCCTTCAGCCGGGCGCCATGCGCGCCGCGGAGATCGATCTTGTCGAAGCTGCCGGTGATGGCGTCGAAGCCGGTGGCGTAGATGATGATGTCGAAGGGGTAATCCCTGTCGCTGGTGCGGATGCCGTCCGGCGTGATCCGCTCGATCGGTGTTTCCTTGATATCGACCAGCTCGACATTGTCGCGGTTGTAGACCTCGTAATAGAAAGTCTCGAGCGGCAGCCGCCGCGTGCCAAAACCGTGGTTGGTCGGGATCAGCTTCTCGGCTACCGCCTGGTTCTTCACGCGCTCTCGGATCTTGCGTGCCACGAAATCGCTGATGGTGGCGTTCGCCGCACGGTCGATCAGGATGTCCTTGAAATTGCCCTGCCAGATGCCGAAGCCGCGCTCGCCATAGAGCTTCTCATAGAATGCCTCGCGTTCTTGCTCGCTCACCTCGAAGGCGCCGCGTGGATCGGGCGTATGGACGAAGCAGGCAAAGGTCTCCTTGCAGCGCGCGAAGATCTCGCCATAGCCGGCCTTGATCTTCGCCTGCGTTTCGGCGTCGATCTTGCCGTTGTGCAGCGGCGCCGCCCAGTTGGCGGTGCGCTGGAACACGGTGAGGTGGCCGACCTCGCCGGCGATGGTCTGGATGGTCTGGATGCCGGTGGCGCCGGTGCCGATCACGGCGACGCGCTTGCCGGTGAAATCCACCTTCTGCTTCGGCCAGCGCGCGGTGTGGAACGATTGCCCCTTGAAATCGTCGCGGCCTTCGATGCGCGGCAGGGTCGGCGTCGACAGCGGACCGATCGCGGTGATCAGGAAGCGGCAGCTGTGCTGCGCGCCGTTCTCCAGCGTGATCCGCCAGCTCCGCGTGGCGTCCTGGTAGATCGCCGCTGTGACCCGGCTCTCGAACTGGATGTCGCGGCGCAGGTCGAACTTGTCGGCGACATGGTTGCAGTAGCGCAAGGTTTCAGGCTGGCCGGCGAAATGCTCGGACCATTCCCATTCCTCGAGCAGCTCCTTCGAGAACGAATAGCCGTAGGAATAGCTCTCGGAATCGAACCGCGCGCCGGGATACCGGTTCCAGTACCAGGTGCCGCCCACACCCGTACCGGCCTCGAACACCCGCGCCGAAAGCCCGAGCTCACGCAGCCGGTAGAGCTGATACATGCCGGACAGGCCGGCGCCGATGATGATGACGTCGTAGTCCAGCGCAGCCGTCTCGGGGCTGTTGTCCGGGCGCGATGCGGCCACCTGTCGTTGCTCCCTGCTGGTTGATTGCCGCCAAGGCTAACCGGTCTCACCGTGGCCGACAAACATCGAGGAGCGGGGCAGCCATCGCGATTTGCCGGGTGCGTCTGCCTGCACGTATTCCGTGCGGCGGACTGTCCGCCCCGCGGCTTTACTCGGCTGCGGGATACCCGCTATCGTCGGCCGACAAGACGATCGCCCGCCAAGCGGCGACGGAACCAGCGGGAGTGAGGCGATGGGAAAGGCGCTGCGCAGGCCGACGTCGATAGACGTCAGCAACCCCCGGCTCTATCAGGACGACACCTGGCGCCCGCTGTTCGCGCAGCTCCGCCGCGACGATCCCGTGCACTATTGCGAGGCTTCGCCCTACGGTCCGTACTGGTCGGTGACGCGCTACGACGACATCTTCGCGGTCGAGCTCGATCACCAGAACTATTCGTCGGCCTCCGAGCTCGGCGGTATCCAGGTCGCTGACCAGCCAAAGGGGCAGGAGCGGCCGAGCTTCATCCGCATGGACCCGCCCGGCCACACCGCGCAGCGCCGCACGGTGGCGCCGATCGTCGCGCCGTCGAACCTCGCCAATCTCGATGCCCTGATCCGCCAGCGCACCTCGGCTGTGCTCGACGCGCTGCCGCGCAACGAGACCTTCGACTGGGCCGAGCGGGTCTCGGTCGACCTTACCAACATGATGCTGGCGACGCTGTTCGATTTTCCCGCGGAAGATCGCGCCAAGCTGACCTGGTGGTCGGATGTCGCGATCGCCAACATCGATTCGCCTGACGCGGTGGTGCATTCGGAGGCCGAACGCACCGCCGAACTGATCAAGATGGGAGAAGCTTTCCGAAAGTTGTGGGACGCGCGGGTCGACGCGCCGCCGACCTTCGACCTGATCTCGATGCTGGCGCATTCGCCTGCGACGAGGAATCTGGAGCCCCGCGAATTCATCGGTACGATCGGGCTCCTGATCGTCGGCGGCAACGACACCACGCGGAATTCGATGTCGGCCGGGCTGATGGCGCTGTGCGAAAATCCCGCGCAGTTCGAGCTGGTCCGCGCCCGGCCGGAGCTGATCCCGAACCTGGTGTCCGAGACCATCCGCTACCACACGCCGGTGCTGCACATGCGTCGCACTGCGCGCAACGATGTCGAGCTCGCCGGCCGCCATATCAAGAAAGGCGACAAGGTCGTGATGTGGTACATCTCGGGCAACCGCGACGAGGCGAGAATCGAGCACGCCGACGAATTCATCATCGACCGTGCCAAGCCGCGCCAGCATCTCGCCTTCGGTGCCGGCGTCCATCGCTGCGTGGGCGATCGCCTCGCCGAGCAGCAATTGCGTATCCTCTGGGAGGAGGTTCTGGCGCGTGACCTGCGTTTTGAGATCATGGGCCCGCCGCAAAGGCTCTATTCCAATTTCATCCGCGGTATACGAAGCTTGCCGGTGAGAATCGTCAATTGAGGCATTGTCTCCATCCCCGTCATTGCGAGGAGCGGAGCGACGAAGCAATCCATGTCGCCACGAGCTGAGAGATGGCTTGCTTCGTTTCGCTCGCAATGACGGAAGAGGGAATTCCAAGGAACAAGAATGAAGAACGATCCCGTTGACGTCCTGATCATCGGCGCCGGCGCCTCC
>CALRXG020000058.1:0-19331 GCA_943372075.1 Bordetella parapertussis
CGAGCTTGCGCAGCTGCCGTTGCACGGAATCGGCCGGCCGCGGCGCATTGGTGATCAGGATGACGGTGCCGCCGCGCTGACGGAATGTGTGCAGCGCCTCGCAGGCCTCGGGAAACGACTCGAGCCCGTTGTGCACGACGCCCCAGATGTCCGACAGCACGACGTCGACATCGTCGACGAGGTCGCGCAGCCGCTCGACGAAACGCAGCGAGGTCATGATGCGAACTGCCGGTTAATTCGGACCGAGGGCGCGGCGTGCCAGCGCGGCGCTGCCGGTTGTGCGCGGCGGAGCTGCGGGGCTCGAGACAGGTGCTGACGTGCTGGCGCCATTGAGGTCCTGGGGGTTGGCCTGCGGAGCCTCGGCGGTAGCAGATGCCCCCTCCGGCCGCAACGGCCGCGGCGGTGCGAACAGGAACCCCTGGCCGAACCGGACATCGTAGTCGAGCAGATCGACTACCGAGCGCTCGCCCTCGATCCGTTCGGCGATCAGGTCGATGCCGTAGCGGCCGAGCAGGTCGGACAGGTCGGAGGGATGGATATCGGAGGTCGCGCTCTGCGTGGTGTCGAGCAGCAGCGCCGCCGGTACTTTGATGAAGCGGACGCCGCGGTCGGCCAGTTCGCGCGGCTCGAGGCGGAGGTCGCTGACATGATCGATCGAGAATCGGTAGCCGCGCTGCGACAGCGCCGCAAGATTCTCACTCTCGACGGGACCGAGGTTGCGGAAGGTGGCCTGCTTGAACTCGAGCACGAAGGACGGCGCCAGCGCGCGGTTGGCTTCGAGGAAGTCGAGGCACTGGGTGAAATGCGTCGGGTCTGACAGCGTCGCCGCCGATACGTTGCAGAACACGCCGACATCCTTGCTGCGGATCATCAGGCGGCGCAGCACTTGGACGCAGCGAAGCATCACCATGTGATCGATGCGCCCGATCAGGCCGCCGGCCTCGGCCGCCTCGATGAAATCGTCGGCGGCGAGCACCTGGTCGCGCTCGTCGCGCAGCCGCGTCACCGCTTCGTAATAGCGCACCTTGCGCTGCGGCAATGTCACCATCGGCTGCAGGTAGATGTCGAGGCGGTTCTGTTCGATCGCGTTCCTGATCGCGCCGACAAGCTGGGCCTGGCCGCGCGTGATCGCCGATGGCGGTGAGGGGGGCGGCGGCGGCGCGAAGACGACGGTCGGCGCCGGCGGCAGCGGTTGCAGCAGGTCGGCCCGCGGCGGAGCGATGGGTTGCGCAGCAGGAGCCGCGGCAGGCTGCACCGCCGGGCCCGAAGCCAGCAGATCCTCATGGTGGGCGACGGACGCCGCCAGCTGCCGCACCAGTCCGCCGAGCTCGTTGATCTCGCCGGCCATGCCCTGCATCCGGTCGGCGCCGGTGGAATTGGCCGAGGCGATCCGGCCTTCGACCGCGGCCAGCCGCCGGCCGAATTCGGCGACCTGGCGGGCGAGGTCGGCAGTGCCGCGCGACAGATCCGCGATCTGGCCGCCGACATCGCTGCGGTCGCGCAACCGCATCGAAACGGCGTTGTAGAGGATCAGGCAGGTGAGGGCGGTGAGCGCCACGATCGCCGATTCCGATCCGCTGATTCCCGCCACCGAGTACAGGACGAAGCCCAACGAGGCTGCGACCAGCACCATGCAGATGGCAATGAAGATCGTCGAAATGCGAATCATGTCGCGCGCCCGCGCCCTCCGTCCGTGCGTCCCCGGAACGCGACTTTAGCACCATTGTTGATTCGACGGGGCAGTGATCTGGAGAACCGGCTGGAGCTGCACATGATTTTCGCTTCGCCGGGCATCGGGCTCCGTAATAGTCCGGACCGGGCCGTGCCGCGTCCGGTCAGAGGTCGGCGGCGGCGATCCAGAACACCTCGCCCTCGGAATCCTCGGTGTCGAGCCAGAGCAGCGGCAGGTCCGGATAGGCGGCTTCGAGATTGTCGCGGCCGCGGCCGATCTCGCACAGCAGCCCGCCCTGTGGCGTGAGATGCTGCTTCGCCTCATCAAGCAGGCGGCGGACGATATCGAGCCCGTCGGGGCCGCCATCGAACGCGATCTTCGGCTCGGCGCGGCACTCGCGCGGGAGCGAGGCCATGCCGTCAGCGTCGACATAGGGCGGGTTGGAAATGATCAGGTCGTAGCTGCCATTGCCGAGCGGCTTGAACAGGTCGCCGCGATGGAGCGTGAGGCGGTCTTCCAGGCCGTGGTCGGCGACGTTGCGCGCTGCGACCTCCAGTGCATCCTTCGAGATATCGACCGCATCGACCGCAGCGTTGGTGAAATGCCGGGCGGCCAGGATCGCAAGGCAGCCGGAGCCGGTGCAGAGGTCGAGCACGCGCTCGACTTCTGCCGGATCGCCGATCAGCGAGCTGCCGTCCTCGTCGCCGCCGAAATGCGAATCCAGCAATTCGCCGATGAAGGAGCGCGGCACGATGGTGCGCTCATCGACGTAGAACGGCAGGCCGCGCATGTAGACCTTGTTGACGAGATAGGCCGCCGGCTTGCGCGTCGCGATCCGGCGCTCGATCAGGTCGAGGATCTGCTTGCCTTCGCTCGCCGTGACGCGGGCGTTGGCAAAATTCTCGAACTGGTCAGGATGCAGATGCAGCGTCTCGGAGATCAGGAACGCGGCCTCGGCCACCGGATCGGTGGTGCCGTGCGCGAACACCAGCCTGGCCGAATTGAAGCGGCTCGTCGCATAGCGCAGGAAATCGAACAGGGTGTGAAGCTCGCCGGCGCCGACCTTGGGCGCTTTCGGCGCAACGGGGCCACGCTTCGCCGGCACTTTGCTGCGCTTGGCCATCAGGATTTGGTCCAGCGTGCGGCGGCGTCGTCGTCATGGTCGCGCGCCTCGATCCAGTTCGTGCCGCGGGCGCTTTCCTCGCGCTTCCAGAACGGGGCGTTGGTCTTCAGATAATCCATCAGAAACTCGGCGGCCTCGAATGCGGCCTGCCGGTGCGCCGAGGCGGTCACGACCAGCACGATGTTCTCGCCCGGCGCGATGCGGCCGAAGCGGTGGATGACGGTGAGGCCCTGCAACGGCCAGCGCGCCAGCGCCTCGTCGGCGTGACGTTGGATCTCGGCTTCCGCCATGCCCGGATAATGTTCGAGCGTCAGGGCGGCAATCGGCTCGCCCTGCTCGCTGCCGCGGCAGATGCCGCTGAAGCTGACGACAGCGCCGATATCGGTGCGGCCCTGGCTGAGGCCTGCGATCTCGCGCGCGACATCGAAGTCGGCTTCCTGGATACGGATGGTTGCAGCGACAGCCATGGGGAATTTAGCCGCCGGTCATCGGCGGGAAGAACGCGATCTCGCGGGCGCCGACGATCGCCGCATCCTGCTTGACATGGGCGTGGTCGATCGCGGCGCGGATCACCGTGGGCTTCTCGAAGGCATAAGCGTAGGCATCGTCGCGCGCGGTGAGCCAGCCGATCAGGTCGGCGACGGTGCGCACCTCCGCCGGCGGCTCGACGGTCTCCTCGGCCTTGCCGACGCGTTCGCGGACCCAGGCGAAATATTTCAGCTTCATCCCTCATCCTCCTTGATGAGGTGATGGATGCCGGCGCGGAAGTAGTCCCAGCCGGTGTAGATCGTGAAGATCGCCGACATCCAGAGCAACACGATGCCGATCAGGGTGGTGGCGGGAAAGACCTGCTCGCCGGCTTCACCGGCGATCAGGAAGCCGATCGCCACCAGCTGGATCGTGGTCTTCCATTTCGCGAGCTTGGTGACGGGAACGCTGACCCTGAGCCCCGCGAGATATTCGCGCAGGCCCGAGACCAGGATCTCGCGGCACAGGATCACGATCGCGGCCCACAGCGTCCAGCCATGGATCGAGTTGTCGGCGGCCAGCATCAGCAGGCTGGAGGCGACCAGGAGCTTGTCGGCGATCGGATCGAGCATCCGGCCGAAGGCGGACTGCTGATCCCACATCCGGGCATAGTAGCCGTCGAGATAGTCGGTGATCCCCGCCGCAATGAATACCGCCAGCGCCACCCAGCGCAGCCACAGCGGGCCGTCCAGGATCGACTGCCAGTAGACGCAGCCGATCACCACCGGGATCGCGGCGATCCGGGCGTAGGTCAGGATATTCGGGAGGGACATGGTCTTGGTCTGTCCCCGGGTCGTGGCGATGTTCATCCGTCCTACCAATACCGCTGAAGCAAGAAGGTCAACCGTGCGAGCGCCAAAGCGCGGCAACATTACGCGGAATCGTCATGGCGCCTTAGCTCGTTGTTTAAGCGTGATCTTTTCGGAACGTTGCCTGATACTTTCCGCATCATGCCCTAGATGCCCTGTCGCAGGCGACGCCCTGATGACTCGCCTTTGGTTTAACCCGGCTGGGCGTGGAAAAACTCGAAAATCTTGCGGGCGCTCTCCGCGCTGACGCCTGGAACCTTGCCAAGGTCGGCGATCGAGGCCCGCTCGATCTCCTTGAGCGTTCCGAAGTGGTGCAGCAAGGCACGTTTGCGCGACGGGCCGATCCCCGGGATCTCCTGCAATCCGGCCTCGCGGATGTCTTTCTTGCGCAGCTTGCGATGCGAGCCGATCACGAAGCGGTGGGCCTCGTCGCGCAGCCGCTGGATGAAATATAGCACCGGGTCGCGCGGCTCCAGCTTGATGGCTTCGCGGTCCGGCATGAACAGGGTTTCGCGCCCGGCGTCGCGCTCCGGCCCCTTGGCCACCGCCATCAGCGAGACCTGGGTCAGTCCGAGGTTCTGGAAGATCTCCCTGACCGCGTTGAGCTGGCCGCGGCCGCCGTCGATGATCACGAGGTCAGGCCATTGCGGGAACGAATCGTCGTCCGCCTTGTCGTTTGCGCCGTCCTTGGCGGCCTCACCCTCCGGCGGTTTCAGGAGCCGCTTGAAGCGGCGTTCCAGCACCTCGCGCATCATCCCGTAGTCGTCGCCGGGCGTCAGCCCCTGCGACTTGATGTTGAACTTGCGGTACTGGTTCTTCATGAACCCGTCGGGCCCGGCAACGATCATCGCGCCGACCGCGTTGGTGCCCTGGATGTGGCTGTTGTCGTAGACCTCGATGCGCTTTGGCGTATGCGGCAGGCCCAGCGTGGTGACCATGCCTTCCAGCAGCCGGCTTTGGGTTGCGGTATCGGCGAGCTTGCGGCCGAGCGCTTCACGCGCGTTGGTGAGCGCGTGGCCGATCAGTTCTTTCTTCTCACCGCGCTTGGGCACGGAGACCTCGACCTTGGATCCGGCCTTGACCGAGAGCGCATCGGCGAGCAGTGCGCTTTCCTCGATCTCGTGCGACAGCAGGATCAGCTTTGGCGGCGGCTTGTCGTCGTAGAATTGCGCGAGGAAGGAGGACAGCACCTCCTCGGGCGTGAAGCTCTTCTCGGCTTTCGGGAAATAGGCGCGGTTGCCCCAGTTCTGGCCGGTGCGGAAGAAGAACACCTCGACGCAGGAATAGCCGCCCTCCTGGTGGATTGCGAACACATCGGCTTCTTCCACCGTGCGCGGATTGATGCCCTGCTGCGACTGGATCGCCGACAGCGCCGCGAGACGGTCGCGGTACAGTGCCGCGGTCTCGAACTCGAGCTCGCCGGAGGCCTTCTCCATCTCGGCGGCGAGCAGCTCCTTCACCGCATGGCTGCGGCCGGACAGGAATTCGGTCGCCTCGCGCACCAGCTCGCTGTAGCCGGGGAAATCGATCTCGCGGGTGCAGGGGCCGGCGCAGCGCTTGATCTGATAGAGCAGGCAGGGCCGGGTGCGGCTTTCGAAGAAGCCGTCGGTGCAGGAGCGGATCAGGAAGGCGCGCTGCAGCGCCGTGATGGTGCGGTTGACCGCGCCCGCATTGGCGAACGGGCCGAAATAGCGGCCGGGCCGCGACTGCGCGCCGCGATGCTTGAGGATCTGCGGCGCCCAGTGATCGCCCGAGATCAGAATATACGGAAATGATTTGTCATCGCGCAGCTGCACATTGAAACGTGGACGAAGCTGCTTGATCAGATTGGCTTCGAGCAGCAGCGCCTCGGTCTCGGTCATGGTCGAGACGATCTCGACATGCGTGGTCGCCGCGATCATCCGCAGGATGCGTGCCGCCAGCGGCGCGTTGGCCCGCGCGTAGGACGACAGCCGCTTTTTGACGTTCTTCGCCTTGCCGACATAGAGCACGTCGTTGGCGGCGTTGAGCATGCGGTAGACGCCGGGCGAGGTCGGGGCGAGCCGCACCGCGTTCTCGATCGCGGCATGCCCGACCGAGAGCGTCCCCTCGGCGACCGCCTCGTTGCCGTCCTCCGCAGCGTCGGGCAGGCGTGCGTCGTCCTCGTCCTCGGCGGCGGAGGTTTCGGGATCGACGTCGCTGGTGTCGAGCGTCAGGTCGGCCCTTGTCAGGTCATCCTGCGGCAGATCGGACTTGGAACCGCGCCGTGCCGTGGAGACGGCCTTCGTGGCCGGCGTGGGACGCTCGGGAGAATCGTGAACCATGGGCCGTAAACTAAGCGCTCGGGCGACCGGTCGCCAGCGTTGGCGGTGTTCAAAACAACCCCGATTGCAGGAGGTTATCGCCGTCCCACGGCCGCGGGAGCCGGGTGGGTAACACCTTGTTAAGACTGATGAGCGGGACGGTAACCGGGCTTAACAGCCCTTTAACTTAAAACTCTCGATAAACCTTAGCGAAAAAAGTGGAATTCCGTAACCACGCCGGCCCTGGGCCAGCGGGCTGCGGCAGTTGCGTGGTGGAGAGTACCAATGACCCGGTTTGTTGCGCGTGCGCTCGCATTGATCGTCGCAGGCTGGATGAGCTCGGCCGCGGCGGCCGACCTCAACTACGGATCGCCCTACACCGTCTATCAGCCGCTCAATGCCTATAGCTGGGCCGGGCCCTATCTCGGTGGCAACATCGGCTATGGCTGGGGTTCGGTCGAGAACAACCCGACCAAGCCGTCGGGCTTCGCCGGCGGCGTGCAGGCCGGCTACAATTTCCAGAACGGCTCACCCTGGGTGTTCGGTTTCGAGGCCGATATCCAGGGCACCACCGCGGATGACCGGTTCGCGCCCTGGAAATTCTCCAACCCGTGGTTCGGCACGGTGCGCGGTCGCGCCGGCTATGCGGTCAACAACGTGCTGTTCTACGCGACCGGCGGTCTCGCCTTCGGCGAGCTTCGCGGCGAGACCTTCGGCGTATCAGAGAGCCACACCAACGCCGGCTTCACCGTCGGCGCCGGCGCCGAAATGGGCTTTGCCCCGAACTGGAGCGCCAAGATCGAATATCTCTACGTCGATCTCGCCAACAGCAACTTCACGATCACCGGCGGCGCGTCGAACGGCTACAGCTTCAGCCTGGTTCGCGCCGGCATCAACTATCACTTCTGAGAACAAGAAGACGTCTGATCTCAACTCCCGGCCGCGCCTCGCGCGGCCGGGTTTTTCTTTGTGCGGACGATCTCGACGTTGCGCGCGGCAGCATGCGCCGCGGCATCCGCCGATCAAATCGGCGGGCCGCACGCTTCGGATATGCGGTACGGCCAGTCGCGTCCGCATCATGCAGGTGATCATGCAGCGAGCGCGAGCCGCGCTCGGCAGTCAACTCACACGCAACGTTTCAATCGGCTTTCATCACGGGCAGCGCGACGCGAGCGCTCATCATGAAACCACCAGGTTGACCGCCTTCGGGCCCTTGCCCTTCTTGTCGGGTTCAACCTCGAAACTAATGCGCTGTCCTTCAGTCAGGTCCTTCAATCCTGCACGTTCGACAGCAGTGATGTGAACGAACACATCGCGGCCGCCGTCGTCAGGCTTGATGAAGCCGTAGCCCCGCTCTCCGTTGAAGAACTTGACTGTCCCAGTCATGGCCATCGGGAAACTCCTCCCCCGTATTGCTCCACCGCTACGCGCACGCCGCGTAGCGGTTGACCGACATTCGCTTGTCGGAAGCCTGGCCACCTGAACAGGCCGGCGTCACGCCGCCGGTCTGCCTGGATTTTATTTCGGCCTTGTCACTCCGCCGCAACCATTCGCGGAAGCGGAACGTAAAGCCAGTCGTAACAGGATGAGCATAATACGGTTCCGCGCAGATTGCCTATGCTCAAAATCGAACTTTTCAGTGGGCGCTGTCGATCAAGGTTTAGGCGTCTCGAGTCTGAAGCGCGCCGCGCCGCCCTGACCGAGCGGCTTCTCGAGTTCGGGAAGGATGATCTTCAGTTCGCCCGCCAGCGTCCATGGCGGATTCACCATCAAAAGACCGGTGGAAACGAGGCCGGCGTCGGCTTCTTGCGGCGCCACACTGAATTCCAAACGCAAGCATTTGCCGGCGGGCCGGCTGCTCGCGGCTGCGGCAGCCACGCTGCGCGCGAGTTCGTCAGTGGCTCTCCGGGATTTTACGGGGTACCACAAGAGATAGGCACCGGTCGGCCACTTCGCGTACGCTTCGGTGAACGCACGGGCCAGTCGCTCGAATTCGTCCTTTGCTTCGAACGGCGGATCGATCAGGACCAGGCCACGCCGCTCGTTCGGCGGCACGAATGCGGGCAGCGCCGTCCAGCCGTCGAGATCTACGACGCGTGCCTGCGTGTCACGCCGCAATGCATCGATCAGTTGCTTGCGCGCCGTGGGCTCGATCTCGCATGCGGTGAGGCGGTCTTGCGGACGCAGCAGCGCGCGCGCGATCAGCGGCGAGCCGGGATAGGCTTTCAGTTCGCCGCGCGGATTGAATGCCCTGACGATGTCGAGATAGGGCGCGATCAACGGCAACGCCTGGTCGGAGAGCCGCGCCTGCATCAGACGCGCGATGCCGGTGAGCCATTCGCCGCCGCGCTGCGCTTCGCTCGATGTCAGGTCGTAGAGTCCGGCGCCGGCATGGGTGTCGATGACCCGGAACGCGGGCTGCTTGTCGTGCAGATAGGTGAGCATGCGCACCAGCACGATGTGCTTGATGACGTCGGCAAAGTTGCCGGCATGGAAGGCGTGACGGTAGTTCATGCTGTGATCGCGCTGCGCTCCAGAGGAGTGCATGTTGTACTGCGTGATGCCCGGGCTTGTCCCGGCCATCTGCGCGACATCAGCTTGTTTCGTGACGACGTGGATAGCCGGACGGTGCGCGCGAAGGCGCGCCGCTCCGGCCGGGAAACGACGGGAAGCGCTTCAGCCGCCGCGAACCGGCGGCATCACGACCTGATCGCGGCGGCAGGCCCGGCGATCGATTTCCTCGCAGGCACGGAACTGCAAGTCCTTGCTCATGCAGATCCGCACCTCGCTGAGCCGGCCGCTGCTGCAGGTCACCGAGATCGCCGAGTTGCTGAGCCCCGGATTGGCCTTGATGAACGACGCTTCCAGCTCGTCGGGCGCGATCGTCTTCGGTTCCGACAATTGCAGGAATTCCTCGGGGATCTTCACCGCGGCCCGCGCCTTGCGGATGGCTTCGAAATAGGCGCGCTCGCCGAGGCCGGAGCAGGTGCCGTGCTTGTCCCACTCATTGTAGATGAGTCCGGGCGCAGGCATCAGGTCGAGCATCGAGGTCATGATATTGCGGGCGAGCCGCGGCGAGGGCCGCTGGCAATATTCCGGAAAGCCCCGCTCATATTGCGGCCATAGCCCGTGCACCACGAAGGAATAGGGCCGTCCGCCGCATTGCGCCTGCGTGCCGCGGCCATTGTTGCCGCGCTCGCTCGCCGCCTCGCAGAACGAAGGCGACCACGACAGCGACAGCACATAGAAATCGAACTCGCCCGGCGCATTCTGGCGGCGATCCTGGGCCGAGGCCCCAGCCACACCGCACAGCATCAAGGCGGCGGAAATCAGAAATCGGGAAATGGCGACCAACCGAGGCATCAAACGCTCCCCCACGCGACTGCTCCAAGCCTAGCAGGCCTTCGGAACATTACAAGAACAAAAGCCGCCGTCTGGATGGCGGCGGCTTGCGTTTGACCAATCTGGCCGGAGATCAGGGACGCGCGGCCCGGCAGGACGGGTTGTAGGCCCAGTTGCGGTCGAGCCCGGTGACGCACCATTCGACGCCGTCGGCAAATCCGCTGAAGCCGCCGTCCTCGATGATCGAATAGTGCACGGTGCGGACCTTGCCGTCGCTCAGCATCACGTCGCCCGCGCAGTAGCGGCGCGGAATGTTGTCGGACTGCCAGGGCCGAAACGCGGTTTCGTGGATCCGGCTGAAGCCGGTGATCACGAGCGGCGAATTCCAGAAGGTGGCTTCCTTCTCATTGAATTGATAGCTGATGGACGGCAGGGCCCGCTCGCACGGTGCCACATTGCCGTCATAGCGCGGTCCCGACAGACCGAAATTTAATTCGAACGGATTGGCCGCCTGGGCCGTACCGCTAAGCGCCAAAAGGCCGAACACAAGTGCGGCACCGACGCCAAGGCTTTGGCCGAGTTTATTGCGGGAGTTGAACAGGTTGCGCATGGGAATCCACCCGATTATCCGATGCGGCGGACGGTGCCGTGAAGCCCAGGCAAGGTCAAGTGCAGCGCGGCAACACCTGCGGAGAAGTCCGCCTCTGGCGGCCGGCTCGTTCTTTTCACGGTGGCCTGCGCACTCTATGTTGGGCCTCAGCGAAATGGAGTCTGCGATGCGAAGGAAGTTGGCCGCGTGCCTGGTTGCCGTTTGCGGGATGCTGGCCGTTGGTTCGGCGCGGGCCGATTGGCTGCAGCCGGTGCCGGCGTTCAAGGGCAATGATACCGGCGGTATCATCGCCTACTCACTGGCGACCCAGACCGACGCACGGCAACTCGCCGTCGATCACTGCGCCTCCTACGGCAAGGTCGCCAAGTTCCTCGCGGTGCAGCGCTATCCGGGCGGTTACGTCTCGTTCGCCTGTCGCTGGGTGCCCTATGGCGCGGCCGAGAGACCGCTGCGCACGCGGTACTGAGGCGCTCTCAATTCCTCGATCGTCCAGCCGGGAGCTCTCCGCATGACCCGACAGCTTGCCTTGCTTGGTTCGGCCATTTGCCTTGTCCTGTCCACCGGTGCCGCAAGCGCCGTCGACCTGCCGATCCGCAAGGCCGGCCTGTGGGAGATGAAAATGCTGCGCACCGGCGGGCCGATGCCGGAAATCACCATGCAGCACTGCACCGACGAGACCACCGACAAGGAGATGAGCGCGGCGGCCTCGCCGATGGCCAAGGAAGTCTGTTCCAAGCACGATGTCCAGAAGACCGCCACCGGCTATGTCAGCGATAGCGTGTGCAGCGTCGCGGGCATGACGGTGCAGGGGCACTCCGAGATCGTCGGTGATTTCAATTCCGCCTATACGGTCAAGAGCACCTCGCATTCCGAGGGCGGCGCGGCCGGGACCCGCGACACCACGATGACCATCGAGGCGAAGTGGCTCGGCGCCTGCAAGAGCGACCAGAAGCCGGGCGACATCATCATGCCCGGCGGCATGAAGATGAACGTCAAGGACATGGAAAAGCTGAAGGGCCTGCTGCCCAAGCAGAAATAGCCGCAGTCCATTCGTCTGCCGCCCCATAGTTTAAAACGGCCTCTCCGATGCGGAGAGGCCGTTTTGCTTTCGGCCCATCACCGCACGCAGACCGCGACGAGTTCGTCGGGTAATTCTGCGCTGACGCGATGAGGTGTGAGACGACGCCTCGGCGAAGGCGATCAACGTCCCCGCTCGCGGAGCGATTGATTGCTTCGCGGCATCGGGTTTCGCGCGAGCGCACGCGCGATGCGTCACGTTGCGATGACGCGGATTGTCGATGTCGGAGACATCGCGCGCGACCACGTCATGTACGCGAGCGCCGCAGGATGAAATCAACATCATTGCGAGAGCGCATGACATCTCGTGCGAGAGATATGTGAGAGCGAAGACGCGCATCGGCTCATCGCGTTGAAGAGCTTGCTGCGACAACATGTCGTTTTTGAATCGCTCCAATCTCATGCGTGGCGCGTGCTTCTATCGATTCTATTTTGCGCGTGTGGAGTTTCATTCATCGCGCCGATAGAAGTCCGCCTCGATCGTCGCCCGCTTCATCACGCGCAAGCGGCTCGATCGAAGATCAATCGGGGCATCTGGGGATTTGTTCGGTGGGAATGGGGTCGCGACGCAAGCATGGCTTGCTTGCATCAACGGCTGCGATCAATGCAGCGTTTCTTGGTTCGGTCCTGCTTGTGCCAATGAGCACAAACGTCGCCAGCGCCCAGGCACAAAGCAGCGCACCGCAAAATAACACGACCGCGCTTCCCGCAGTCACCGTCGACGAACCCGGCGCCACCAGGAAACGCAGTGCCGTTGCTTCAACTCGCCGCGCCAGCGTTTCGCGCGCGGCCGCCGCGAGCCGCCGCCTTGGCGCTGCAACTCCCGCTCAGAGTCAGGCTCCGCGGTCGCAGGCTGCCGGCGGCGCGATCGGTACGACGACCGGCTACGTCGCGAGCGGCAGCACGGCCGGCACCAAGACCAACACCACGCTGATCGAGACGCCGCAGTCGCTTTCGGTGGTCACGCAAAAGGAGCTCAGGGATCGCAACGTTCAGACGCTCAAGGATGCGGTCAATTACACGCCCGGCGTGACGACGACGGCGTTCGGCTATGATCCGCGGTTCGACAGCTTCTACATCCGCGGCTTCGATGCGACCTACACCGGGATCTATCGCGACGGGCTGCGCCAGGGCGGCGGCAATTTCGCCATTCCCAAGATCGAGCCTTACGGTCTCGACAGCGTGTCGATCCTCCGTGGCCCTGCCTCCGGCCTCTATGGCCTTGGCTCTCCGGGCGGCATCGTGGATGTCACCACCAAGCGGCCGACCATGACGCCGTTCGGCGAGGTGCAGCTGCAGACCGGCAACTATGATCGTTACCAGGGCAGCTTCGATATCGGTGGCCCGGTGCCCGGCAGCGACCAATTGTACTACCGCCTGACGGGTCTGCTTCGCGACGCAAAGACCTGGTATCCCGGCAATGACGACGATCGTGCCTATATCGCGCCGGCCCTGACCTGGCGGCCGGACGCCGACACGTCCTTCACCATCCTGAGCGAGTATCAAACCAGCCGGACCGCCGCGAGCATCGGCAATTTCCGCTCGCCTGACGGGCAGCTGACCAACATCTATTCGAACGATCCGGCGTTCAGCGCGATGGACCAGAAGCAGTATCGGATCGGCTACGCGTTCGAGCACAATGTCGACGACGTATGGACGGTGCGGCAGAACTTCCGCTTCTACCAGGTCGACGTCGACGCGAAATACACCCAGATCGATTCCATCGACAGCAGCACCAATCTGGCGTCACGTTCTGCGTGGCGGATCCTCGACAGCTTCAACACCGTCACGCTCGACAATCAGGCCGAGGCCAAGTTCGTGCTCGGCGCGATCAGGAACACGGCGCTGTTCGGCGTCGATTACGGCCATTCCTACTACAACGACAAGATCGGTTACGGCGCAGCTCCCGATCTCAACCTGCTGACGATGAACTACGGCGCCCAGGCGATCGCCGCGCCGCCATTCTCGATCTTCAACAAGCAGTCGACCGACGAGGTCGGTGTCTATGTGCAGGAGCAGGCCAGGCTCGGCGGCTTCGTTCTGACGCTCAATGGGCGCCAGAGCTGGGTCTCGCAGACCACGACGGCGGGTCTCGACGGCGTGCCGTCGACGCAGAAGGCCACCGCCTTCACCGGGCGCGCGGGCCTCTCTTACGTCTTCGACAACGGCATCGCGCCCTATGTGAGCTACGCGACCGCATTCGCCCCGCAGGTTGGCGTCGATTCATCGGGATCGCCGTTCAGGCCGACCACTGGCGAGCAGAAGGAAATCGGCATCAAGTACCAGATGCCGCAGGTTCCACTGCTGTTGACCGCCGCGGTGTTCGACATCACCCAGGACAACGTCCTGCGCACCGATCCCAGCAACATGGCCTTCCAGTCGGCAACCGGGCAGGTCGAATCCAAGGGCGTCGAGCTCGAGGCGAAGCTGGCGCTCAAGCAGGGATTCGACCTCACCGCGGCCTACACCCATCTCAACGTCGTGATCACCCAGGGCAATCCCGACACGACCGGCAATGAGCTCTCCGGCATCCCGCGCAATTCCTTCGCCGCGTTCGGCAAATACACCTTCCAGTCCGGCGTCCCGGTCGAAGGTCTTGGTCTCGGTCTCGGCGTCCGTTACGTCGGCACCAACTTCGGCAACGACCAGAATACGTTCCAGAACGCGGCGACGACGCTGTTCGATGCCGTGATCGATTACGATCTGGGCAAGCTCGACCGGCGGATGCTCGGGGCCACCATGCGCCTGAACGCGACCAATCTGTTCGACACGCAGTACCAGACCTGTCAGTCCGGCTATTGCTATTCGGGCGCCCGGCGTCAGGTCATCGGCACCTTGTCGTACCGCTGGTAGCTAGACCGGCACCCGCACCACGGCGCGCAGGCCGCCCATCGGACTTTCGCCGAGCATGATGTCGCCGCCATGCGAGCGGGCGATGTCGCGGGCGATCGCAAGGCCGAGCCCGCTGCCGCCTTCGTCCTGGTTGCGGGCATCGTCGAGCCGCAGGAACGGCTTGAACACTTCCTCGCGCATGGCGGCGGGGATGCCGGGGCCGTCGTCGTCGACCGTGATGTTGAGGTAACGGTGGTCGCGCTGGCCGGTGATCGAGATCGTATTGGCGTGGCGGGCGGCGTTGGAGACGAGGTTGGCGAGGCAGCGCTTGAACGAGGCCGGCTTCACCGTGACGACCGGCAGGCCGTGGAACGCGACGGTCGCGATGTGGCCGTGGCGCTCGGCGTCGCTGCGCAATTCCTCCAGCGCCATCGCCATGTCGGTCGGCTGCGCGACCTCGCCGGAATCACCGCGCGCGAAGGCGAGATAGTCCTCCAGCATCATCGACATCTCGTCGACGTCCTTGCGCATCGCGTCGATCTCGGGGCCTTCGCCGATCAGGGCCAGCTCGAGCTTGAAGCGGGTCAGGATGGTGCGCAGATCATGCGACACGCCGGCGAGCATCGCGGTGCGCTGCTCGATCGAGCGCTCGACGCGCGCCTTCATCTCGATGAAGGCCTGCGCCGCGCGCCGCACCTCGCGCGCGCCGCGCGGCCGGAAGTTCGGCGCCTCGCGCCCCTTGCCGAAACTCTCCGCGGCGTCGGCGAGCCGCAGGATCGGCTTGATCTGGTTGCGCAGGAACAGCACGGCGACGATCAACAGGATGGTCGAGGTGCCGAGCATCCAGAAGATGAATATCTCCGAATTGGAGGCGTAGGCCGCGCTGCGCTGCGCGAAGATCCGCATCACCGAATCGTCGAGCTGGACGCGGATCTCGACCAGATTGGACTTGCCGACGGTGTCGATCCAGAACGGGCGGCTGATCTGGCGGCCGAGCTGCACCGAGAGCGTCTGGTCGAGCAGCGAGAAGAACGGCTTCGGTCCCGGCGGCGGCATGTCGCCGGCGGGGAGGAAGTCGACCACGAGTTGCAGCTTCTGGGCGATGCTGCGCAACTGGGCGCGGTCCTTGTCCTGCGGATAGGTCTTGTAGACGTCGATCAGCGCGGCGATGTCGGAGACCACCGCCGCCGACAGCCGCCGGGTCACCGTGTTCCAGTGCCGCTCCATGAACACGAAGGCGACCACGGTTTGCAGGATCACCATCGGCACGATCATGATCAGCAGCGCGCGGGCATAGAGCCCGGTCGGCATCCAGCTCTTGAACGCGTTGCCCATCCAGCCGTTCGCCTTCGAGACGCGCTGCGAGGCGTTCTTGATCAGGGTCAGGCCGGTATCGAGCGTGCTCATGACGGGTGCTCTAACGCATGATCCGGAAAAGTGTGTAGCGGTTTTCCGACAAGATCATGCCCAAGTCAGGGTGCGGCCACCAGGCGATAGCCGATGCCGCGCACCGCCTGCAGGAACAGCGGATTGGCGGGATCGTGCTCGATCTTGCGGCGCAGCCGGTTGATCTGCACGTCGACCGCCCGCTCATTGACGGTGCCGCCAGAGGTCAGTTCGGCGCGCGGCACGGTCTCGCCGGGGGCGCTCGCGAGGATGCGCAGCATCTCGCGCTCGCGGTCGGTGAGATGGATGATCTCCTCGCCCTGACGCAGCTCGCTGCGCTCGATGTGGAAGATGTAGGGGCCGAAGGCGATCTGCTCGACGGTCACCGTCTGCGGCGGCGCGGTGCGCTTGAGGATATTGCCGATGCGCAGCACCAGCTCGCGCGGCTCGAACGGCTTGGCGACGTAATCGTCGGCGCCGATCTGCAGGCCTTCGATGCGGGCCTCCGCCTCGTGGCGGGCGGTCAGCATGATGATCGGCACCGTCGAGGAGCTGCGGATGAAGCGGGCAAGGTCGAAGCCGGTCTCGCCGGGCATCATCACGTCGAGGATCAAGAGGTCGAAATGCAGTCCGAGCAGCTTGGCGCGCGCGTCGGTGGCGCTCATCGCCGTCGTGACGCGGTAGCCTTCGCCGGACAGAAAGCGCGACAACAGGTCGCGAATGCGCCGGTCGTCGTCGACCAGCAGAAGGTGCGGCGCGTCGTCGGCCGGTTCGATCGGCGCGCGCATCATGGTTGCAGCCTGCACCAGGTTCACTCCCTTGTTTTTCTGCCGCCGCCGAAGATCGCCTCGAGCACCTTGTCGGGATCGTCGCGGTCGATCATCGCGCGGAGGAACTGGCGGACCGTCTCGACGCCGGCCGGATCGATGCCGGCCACCGCGCGGTTGATGCGGTCGGTCTGCAGCCCCGCGAGCTTGGCGACCAACGCCTCGCCTTTCGGCGTGGCGTAGAGCAGGCGTTGCCGGCGGTCATTGTTGCCGGTCTTCTGCACGATGTAGCCCTCGTCCAGCAGCTGCTTGAGCACCCGCCCGAGCGATTGCTTGGTGATGCGCAGCACGTCGAGCAGGTCGGCGACCTTCAGCCCCGGATAACGGGTGACGAAGTGGATGACGCGGTGGTGGGCCCGGCCGAAGCCGAACGCCTCCAGCTCCTGGTCGGCGTCGCCGACGAAGTCGCGGTAGGCGAAGAACAAGAGCTCGATGATGTCCCAGCGCAGGTCGCGCGCGCCGGCCGAGGGAGTGTGGTCATCTCCCTGCGAATCGGGCTTGGCAGCCATGCCTGAGAAATTTATGTCAGTCATATTGACGTATCTTGGTCTCAATGTTACAAAACTGCCTGTCACGACGAAACATTAAGTCGTTTCGTTCCCGACAGCGTTTGATGCGGCCTGAAAGAGCCTGTGAGGCGGTTTGGGCCGCAAATTGGACTACCGTGCGATTGTCGAGCGGCATTTCGGCAAACATACTGGACTTCAGCACTCCGCAAAAGCATGTCTAACCGGCATGTTGGCGATGGAAACCGGCCTTGCGGCCGGCGGTGACGTCCGTACCAGGCCGAGCCGGCAGGCCCGGGGGAACACACCGGCGCCGAATATCGCGCCGGTAGCGACAGCGGAAAGCAAGAAAAATGACTTTGAAATTCGACATCCAGCCTTCGCCGAACGCCACCTCCGACAAGGATCGCGCGGCGAAGCTCGTGGACCCGGGCTTCGGCCGCGTCTTCACCGACCATATGGCGATCGTCCGCTACAGCCAGGGCAAGGGCTGGCACAGCGCCCGCGTCGAGGCGCGCGCGAATTTTCCGCTCGATCCGGCCGGCGCGGTGCTGCACTACGCCCAGGAGATTTTCGAAGGCCTCAAGGCCTATAAGCGCGACGATGGCGGCGTGAACCTGTTCCGCCCGGATGCCAATGCCCGCCGCTTCCACGATTCAGCCGAGCGCATGGCAATGGCGCCGCTGCCCGAGGACGTGTTCATCGAGGCGGTCGAGCAACTGGTGCGGATCGATCGCGCCTGGATTCCGGGCGGCGAGGGCAGTCTCTATCTGCGGCCGTTCATGATCGCGAGCGAGATCTTCCTCGGCGTGAAGCCGTCGGCCGAATACATCTTCTCGGTGATCGCATCTCCGGTCGGCTCCTATTTCAAGGGCGGCCCCGCGCCGGTGTCGATCTGGGTGTCGGAGAATTACACGCGCGCCGCGATCGGCGGCACTGGCGCGGTGAAGTGCGGCGGCAATTACGCCGCCAGCCTGCGCGCGCAGGCCGAGGCGATCGATCGCGGCTGCGACCAGGTCGTGTTCCTCGATGCGGTCGAGCGCCGCTACATCGAGGAACTCGGCGGCATGAACATCTTCTTCGCGTTCGATGACGGCTCGCTGCTGACGCCACCGCTCGGCACCATCCTGCCCGGCATCACCCGCGACTCCATCATCGCGCTCGCCAAGGACTCCGGCACCCGCGTGCGCGAGGAGCCCTATACGATCCAGCAGTGGCGCGCCGACGCCGCCAGCGGCAAGTTGAAAGAGGCGTTCGCCTGCGGTACCGCGGCCGTGATCTCGCCGATCGGCAAGGTGTGCTCGGCGAGCGGCGACTTCCAGATCAGCGGCGGCGTCGCCGGCCCCGTGGCCATGGGGCTGCGCAAGAAGCTGGTCGACATCCAGTACGGCCGCACCAACGACCCGCATAACTGGATCAGAAGCGTCCAGTAACCGACGCAACGTCGTTTCCGGGACGATGCGCAGCATCGAACCCGGAATGACGGCCGGAAGTCGATGGCGGCGGTTGCCGCCTCGCGTGTCCGCTGGTAAATGCCCGCGATGGCCGAAAAACCCAAAAAGCCCCAGAAACTGAAGGCACGCCTGCCGCGCGGACTGGAAGATCGCGGCCCGGCCGCGATCAACGCCACGCGCCGCATGGTCGAGAAGATCCGCGCCGTCTACGAGCTCTACGGCTTCGAGCCGGTGGAGACGCCGGCGATGGAATACACCGACGCGCTCGGCAAGTTCCTGCCGGACCAGGACCGGCCCAACGAGGGCGTGTTCTCGTTCCAGGACGACGACGAGCAGTGGATCTCGCTCCGCTACGATCTCACCGCGCCGCTGGCGCGCTATGTCGCCGAGAATTTCGACGCGCTGCCGAAGCCGTACCGGTCGTATCGGTTCGGCTATGTGTTCCGCAACGAGAAGCCGGGCCCGGGACGCTTCCGTCAGTTCATGCAGTTCGACGCCGACACGGTCGGCTCGGCGACGCCCGCGGCCGATGCCGAGATCTGCATGATGGCAGCCGACACGATGGAAGCGCTCGGCATTCCGCGCGGCTCCTATGTCGTGAAGGTGAACAACCGCAAGGTGCTCGACGGTGTGCTCGAGGCGATTGGTCTCGGCGGCGAGCAGAATGCGGGCCGTCGCCTCACCGTGCTGCGTGCGATCGACAAGCTCGACAAGTTTTCCGCCGATGAAGTCCGCAAGCTGCTTGGACCCGGGCGATGGGATGGTGGTGAAGAGGGCAAGGGCGACTTCACCAAGGGCGCCGAGCTGAGCCCGGCGGATGCCGATATCGTGCTCGCCGTCACGCAACAGCGCGACGACTGGAAACAGGCGATCGCCGCGGCGG
>CALRXG020000059.1:0-19313 GCA_943372075.1 Bordetella parapertussis
CGGTCTGGAACTCGACGTCGAAATCGTCAGGTTCGAAACGCGGGGCGATCAAGACCAGACAAGTAAGCTGTTGCGTCACGGCGGCAAGGGCGGTGCCTTCGTAGACGAAATCCGCCGAGCCGTGCGCGGTGGCGAGCTGCACGCCGCGATGCATTCATTGAAGGACATGCCTGGCAATGAGGAGGTGCCCGGACTTGTGATCGCTGCGATGTTGCCGCGAGATGCTTCCAACGATGCGCTGGTGCTGCGTCGCGGTCTGACGATCGACGTCCTTCGCGCGTCGCACGGCAAAGGCTTCAAGATCGGTACCAACGCGGTGCGTCGAGCGGCCTATCTCGCGCGGTTGTTTCCCGAGGCGGACGTCATTCATTTCCGCGGCGCGGCCGATACGCGAGTACGAAAATTGGATCAGGGCGAAGTACAGCAACTCGCCAATGGCGGTGCCGTCGGTCCGGCCGATGCGTTGGTGATGGCGCGTTCCGGACTGCAGCGGGTGGGGCTCGCTGCGCGCATAGCCCACGATTTCTCCATAGATGAGATGCTTCCCGCGATCGGTCAGGGCATCGTCGCTGTTGAATGCGCGGAACGTGACTGGCCAACCCGAGCTCGTCTCGCCGCGATTGAGGGCGAAGGGGCTCGACTGTGTGCCGAAGCGGAACGCGAGTTGCTTTGGATATTGAACGGGCATTGCAATTCGCCGATTGCAGCGCACGCGATGCTGTCGGGGGGAGAAATTGAACTGATAGCGGCGGTTCTGGATCAGGGCGAGAACAAGTTCGTCGAGGCGAGACGCATTGGACGCATAGAAAGACCGCGCGAGCTCGGACGGCTGGTTGGCTTCGACCTGCTCGAGAGGGGAGCGGCCAATATTATCGCGCGGACCCGCCCGAAGGAGCAGTAAGTCATGCCCATCGTGTTCCCGTTCTCGGCGATCGTTGGTCAGGACGAAATGAAGCTCGCGCTGATGCTCGCGGCGGTCGAGCCGAAGGTCGGCGGTGTACTGGCGTTCGGCGATCGAGGATCCGGAAAGTCTACTGCAGTGCGTGCGCTCGCCGCATTGTTACCCACGATGCGGGCGGTCGTCGGATGCAGATACCAATGTGATCCTGGTGATACGACCGCGCTCTGCTCCGACTGCCGCGCGCAAGGGGCTGGCAAGTTGAAATCGCAGCAGGTTGCCGTGCCTGTCGTCGACCTCCCGCTTGGTGCGACCGAGGATCGTGTGGTCGGCGCTCTCGATCTCGAACGCGCCTTGGCAAAAGGCGAGAAATCGTTCGAGCCAGGATTACTGGCGCGCGCCAACAGGGGATTTCTGTATGTCGACGAGGTCAATCTGCTTGAGGATCACCTGGTCGACCTGCTCCTCGACGTGGCGGCGTCGGGTGAGAACGTCGTTGAACGCGACGGGTTGAGCGTCCGCCACCCCGCCCGCATCGTGCTCGTTGGTACCGGCAATCCGGAGGAGGGCGAACTGCGTCCGCAACTTCTTGACCGCTTTGGCTTGTCGGTCGACGTCAGGACGCCGGCGGATCTGTCGACACGCATTGAGGTGGTCAAACGGCGCGATGCATTCGAGACCGATCCGGCCCGGTTCGCAGCGCACTGGTCCAGGCATGATATGAAATCGCGCAAACGCATCCTGGCCGCGCGTGACCGGCTGGGGCAGGTGACGGTATCGGACAAATCACTTGCCAAGGCAGCGCAGCTTTGCGTGTCGCTCGGCACGGACGGGCTGCGAGGCGAACTGACCCTCATGCGTGCGGCGCGCGCGTTGGCGGCGCTCGAGGGCGATACGTCGGTCGAAGACGCGCATCTCCGGCGCGTCGCGCCCGCCGCACTGCGGCATCGGCTGCGGCGCAATCCTCTCGACGATACCGGCTCGGGCGTTCGGGTCGAACGTGCCGTTGCCGAATGTCTGCCCGCATGAGTACGGTGTCCGCGACTTGGTCTGACGCCGTGACCGCGGCCGCGTTGATCGCGGTCGATCCAGTCGGCCTCGGTGGCATATGTATCCGCAGCGGGGTGGGTCCAGTGCGGGACCGTTGGTTGGAGGCGTTTCGTGGCCTGCTTCCAGGTCAGGCGCCATGGCGGAAGCTCCCGCCGGCCATTTCGGACGGTCGCCTGTTGGGCGGGATCGATCTCGCGGCGACGCTGCAAGCGGGCCGGCCGGTGATCGAACGCGGGCTACTTGCGGAGGTGGACGGGGGTATCCTCATTGCGGTTATGGCTGAGCGGCTGGCGGGATCAACTGTCGCGCATCTGAACTCAGCGCTCGACGTTCACGAGATCACGGTCGAGCGGGACGGCCTATCACAACGCTTACCATCCTCGTTCGGCGTCGTGGCGCTCGATGAAGGCATCGAGGATGAGCGCGTCTCGCCATCGCTTTGTGATCGTCTCGCGTTCCGCATCGATCTTTCCGGATTGTCCTGGAAGGATTTGAACGACGCGCGACCAGGTGTCGACCGGATCATTGCGGCGCGGGGCCGGGTTGGGCGGGTTGTCATGACCGGCGACGCTTTGGAGGCGATGTGCATCACTGCGATGTCGCTCGGAGTAGCATCACTTCGCGCGCCTTTGTTGGCGGTTTGGGCCGCGCGCGCCGCGGCGTCGCTCGATGGCGATGACGCCGTCCAGCGAGCTCATCTCCAGCTTGCCGCGCGCCTCGTGCTGGCGCCGCGGGCAACAACCGTTCCGGAGCCATCTCCCGCCGAGGCACCGCCGGAGCGGCATGAGCCCGAGGATGCGGATCAGCGGATCCCCGAGGATTCGGGTCTTGAAGACCTGGTGTTGGAGGCCGCACTGGCTGCGATCCCACCCGACCTGCTCGGGCGCTTGCGGGATGGAGGCGATGGCAATGTTTCGGGTACCAGGATCGGCAAGCAAGGGCTTGCACGGTTTGGTCGGCAGCGCGGTCGTCCGATCGGGGTCCGTCGAGGTGAACTGCGGGCAGGGGCGCGGCTGAATGTCCTTGAAACCCTGCGCGCCGCGGCCCCCTGGCAGTCGCTGCGGCGTCGGACACGAGATCAGTCCTCTGAGACTGATTGCGCGCCGCGCCTCGTCATCCATAAGGATGACTTTCGCATCACACGATTCAAGGAGAAGAGCGCCACATCGACGATCTTCGTCGTGGACGCTTCCGGATCATCCGCGCTGCAGCGACTGGCGGAGGTCAAGGGCGCTGTCGAGCTTCTGCTCGCAGATTGTTATGTACGCCGCGACGAAGTCGCGTTGATCGCGTTCCGAGGAAAGACCGCGGAGTTGATCCTTCCGCCGACCCGCTCGCTCACGCGCGTCAGACGCAGTCTTGCCGCGTTGGCCGGTGGCGGTGGAACGCCATTATCGGCGGCGATCGTCTCGGCCACGACGCTGGCGTTGGCGGTGCGCAGCAAGGCGCACGTTCCTACGATCGTCTTGATGACGGATGGCCGTGCCAATGTGTGCAGGGACGGTCGTTCCGGGCGAGCCGCCGCCGAGGCTGAGGCACTGGACGCTGCACGCCAACTGCGGATCTCTGAGATTCCTGCTGTAGTCATCGATACATCGCCACGTCCGCAGCAACAGGCCGCGTGTCTTGCCGCGGAGATGAATGCGCGGTACGTCGCACTGCCTTATGCGGATGCGGCGCGATTGTCTCGTACGGTGCAAGCCAACATGCCGGCGTGATATCTATCCCGCGTGGTTGCGGACGCGCCATAACATCTGCTCGACATGCGCGATCGGCGTCTCCGGCTGGATACCATGACCGAGGTTGAAAATGAGCCGACCCGCACTGTAGTTCGAGAGGACGTCGTCGACCGCGCGGTCGAGCGCGTCGCCGCCGGCGATCAAGGCCAGCGGATCGAGGTTGCCTTGCACGGCCACGCGGCCTTGGACCTTCTCGCGCACAAACGCTGGCTCGGCCGCCCAGTCGATGCTCACGGCATCGACGTCCGTTGTCGCGACGTAGTCTGCGAGCATCGAGCCCGCTCCCCGCGGAAAGCCGATGATTTTTGCACCCGGTATCCGTTGCCGGATGCCGGCGACGATCTTTTGGGCAGGTGCGATCGACCAGCGCGCGAATTCCCTTGGCGGCAGCGTTCCCGCCCATGTGTCGAACAACTGCACCGCATCAGCGCCGGCTTCCAGCTGCGCGGTGAGATAGTCGATGCTTGTCGTAATGAGCCGGTCGATGAGCGCTTCGAATGCGGTCGGCTCACGATATGCAAAGAGACGTGCAGGTGCCTGATCTGGCGTGCCGCGACCAGCAATCATGTAGGTCGCGACCGTCCATGGCGCGCCGCAAAAGCCAAGCAGCGTGACTGCGGGAGCCAATTCGCGCCGAACCATCCTCAAGGTCTCGTAGACCGGCGTGAAGACGTCCGGGTCGGCGGCGTGGGCCAGACCTTCAATCTCCGCGACGCGGGTGATCGGATCGAGCCGCGGCCCTTCGCCCGTCTCGAACCGGACTGTTCTGCCGAGCGCGTGCGGCACGATGAGAATGTCGGAGAACAGGATCGCCGCATCGAAGCCGAAGCGCCGGATCGGCTGCAGCGTGACTTCGGCTGCCAATTCAGGCGTGAAGCAGAGATTGAGGAAGCCGCCGGCCCGGGCACGCACCTCACGGTATTCCGGCAGATAGCGCCCCGCCTGCCGCATCATCCAGA
Source organism: Bordetella parapertussis (assembly GCA_943372075.1). Taxonomy (GTDB): domain Bacteria; phylum Pseudomonadota; class Alphaproteobacteria; order Rhizobiales; family Xanthobacteraceae; genus Bradyrhizobium. The sequence goes on from CALRXG020000059.1 coordinate 4,647, forward strand.
CTGGAGGCACCGACTGCCGTGCGCCAGCAAGGACTTCGATAATGGGTTTCGAGGAACGAAGCTTGGTCAAGTTGCGTTTTCACATTAGGGTGTCAAGCTTACTTGTCGGTCGATTGATACATGGAAACGGACGGTTTGGCCACGGCTGCACGGTCGGGAAGGATGGGGAGGCGGATAATGCAACAGGCGAGACCACTCGGAAGAGCCGAAGGCACCCATTCGGCTCAAAAGGCCACGCTGCCGGCGGCGGTGACGGGTCTCTGCCAGCTCATAGCCGATGTTCGCACCGGGCCGATCGCGGTCTATGGGAGCGAGGAGGAGGAATCCGGCCCGCAACCGCCGCTACTGCTCATTCACAGCGTCAATGCCGCAGCCACCGCCTACGAGATGAGACCGCTGTTCGACCATTATCGCAGCAGACGCGCGGTGTATGCCCTCGACCTTCCGGGCTTCGGCTTATCCGACCGAAGTGACCGCAAATATACGCCGCGATTGATGACTGACGCAGTGCACTCTGCCATTCAGCATATCCAGACCAGACACGACAACGCGGCGGTCGATGTGGTCGCGCTATCGCTGGGATGCGAGTTCGCCGCACGCGCAGCAACTGAAGCGCCGAATGCTGTCCGAACCATCGCATTGATCAGCCCAACGGGGTTTGACCGGCGATCAGAACGCGCTGCACAGGGCGCGGGCCCGGATAAAACACGTGCGATGCCGTGGCTGCACGCGTTCCTCAGCTTTCCCTTGTGGAAACAGGGCTTCTTCTCCGCGCTCACCTCACGCACCAGCATTCGATTCTTTCTGCAGAAGACCTGGGGCGCCAAGGACATCGACGAGGGTCTGCTGGAGTACGATTACCTGACGACGCATCAGCCGGGTGCTGAAAATGCACCTTACTATTTCGTGTCGGGCTATCTGTTTAGCACCGATGCAATGGCACTTTATAGGAGCCTCGCGATGCCGGTATGGATGAGCCACGGGGTGCGCGGCGATTTCGTCGATTACGAGCAGAAGCGGGCCGTCCAGCGTTTGCCGAACTGGAGCTTCGACGTGTTCCAGACCGGTGCGATGCCGCATTTTGAGAACACGCCGCAATTCGTGGCTCATTACGAGGACTTTCTGAGCAGGGTGTCGTCGACCTGACGCCCGGTACGCGTCCCGAACGGATAAAGGCGCAATGGGTCACAAACTGTCATGGTCTGTCGACGGCGCCGATTGGCCCAACCGCTCGGCGAGCCGTTTCGTCGAATCCGGCGGCTATCGCTGGCACATTCAGCTCATGGGAGAGGGGCCTGTTGCGTTGTTGGCGCATGGCACTGGAGCGGCGACGCATTCCTGGCGTGCGCTCGCTCCCCTGCTGGCCAAATGCTTCACCGTCGTCGCGCCGGATCTGCCCGGGCACGGATTTACCCAATCGCCGCCGGCTCATCGGCTGACATTGCCGGGAATGGCGCGAGATCTCGCATCATTATGCAAGACGCTCGCCGTCGATCCCAAGGTTGCCATCGGCCATTCCGCGGGCGCGGCAATCCTGACGCGGATGTCGCTGGATCGCACGATCGAGCCGAAGCTCATCGCGAGCCTCAACGGCGCCTTCCTGCCGTTTGGTGGACTCGCTGCCCAGTTCCTCTCGCCGCTCGCCAAGGCACTGGCACTCAATCCGTTGGTGCCGAGGATGTTCGCCTGGCGCGGGCGCGATCCGGCGGCGGTGCATCGCTTGATTGCCGGCACCGGCTCGTCGATTGATGCCGAAGGCGAGCGCTTCTATGGCAGGCTTGTGGCCAGTCCTGACCATGTTGCAGCCGCCTTGCAGATGATGGCGAATTGGGACCTGCGTCCACTGGTTCGCGATCTGCCCAAGCTTTCGACCGAACTGCTTCTGATCGCGGCCAGCAATGATCGGGCAATTCCCCTGGATTTGGCGCGCCGGGTGCAGCGGCTTGTCCCGCGAGCGAAGCTGCAGACACTCGAGGACTGCGGTCATCTGGCGCATGAGGAAGCACCTGACACGACTGCGGCTATCATCCTGGATGCCGCAGCGGGGAGGGGTCTCACTGCGACGCAACATGAAATGTCAATATAGATTGACGTTTTTTCTGGCGTGAATGTCAATTTCGATTTACGCTGCGTGGCATGCTCGATCCAGAGTCTCGCATGGTTGTCACGCCATCGCGGGCCGATCGTCGCCCGCATGCCGTCGTGATCGGCAGCGGCTTCGGCGGTTTGGCCGCCGCCGTCAGGCTGGGCGCCAAGGGATACCGGGTCACCGTGTTCGAGCAGCTCGATGGGGTGGGCGGACGCGCCTATGTGCACCGACAGGATGGCTTCACCTTCGACGCCGGGCCGACCATCATCACGGCGCCGTTCCTCTTCGAGGAGCTTTGGAGGCTTTGCGGACGCCGGTTGTCCGATGACGTCGTGCTGCAACCTGTCTCGCCGTTTTATCGCATTCGCTTCAGTGACGGCGCAGTGTTCGACTGCTCGGGTGATGCCGATGCCATGCGCGAGCAGATCACACGGTTCTCGCCGGGCGACGCCGAAGGTTATGAGCGCTTTCTGAATGCCAGCGAAGCCATCTTCAAAGTCGGCTTCGAGGAGCTCGGCGACGTGCCATTCGACTCGTGGTCCGACATGGCGCGCATCTTGCCGGCGATGCTCAAGCTGAAAAGCTATCGAACAGTCTATGGCTTCGTGTCGCGCTTCATCCGCGACGAGCGTCTTCGAACCGTATTCAGCTTCCATCCATTGCTGATCGGCGGCAATCCTTTCACGACGACCTCGATCTATTGCTTGATCGCCTTTCTCGAGCGGCGCTGGGGCGTTTACTTCGCGTTGGGAGGCACTGGCAGATTGGTCCAGGGGCTTGTGAATCTGGTCGAAGGGCAGCAGGGCACTGTGCGTTGCAACGCCGCGGTTCGTGAAATTCTGACGCGCGGGGGCCGTGCGACGGGGGTGCGGCTCGCGAGCGGGGAAGACGTGAGGGCCGATGTCGTGGTGTCTAACGCCGACTCCGCCTGGACATACAAGTATCTGTTGCCGGGCATCCGGCGAAAGCGTTGGACCGATCGGCGGATCGACCGTGCCAGATATTCGATGAGTCTGTTCGTATGGTACTTCGGTACGCGGCGCCGCTATGACGAGGTCGCGCATCACACCATTTTGCTTGGTCCGAGATACCGCGGGCTTCTGAACGATATTTTCGAGCGCAAGGTCCTGGCGGACGATTTCAGCCTCTATCTGCATCGGCCGACAGCGACGGATCGATCGCTTGCACCTGACGGTTGCGATGCCTTCTATGTGCTTTCGCCGGTGCCCCATCTGCAGAGCGGCACCGACTGGTCTCGTCATGCCGAGCCCTATCGGCGGCGGATCGAACATGCGCTCAGCGAGGGAATTCTTCCAGGACTGCGCGATCAGCTCGTCACATCGCGCATCCTCACGCCGCAGGACTTCCAGGATCGCTTGTCGTCCTACCATGGCGCGGCGTTCGGGCTCGAACCGATCCTGACTCAGAGTGCCTGGTTTCGCCCGCACAATCGCAGCGAAGAAGTCGAGCGGCTCTATTTGGTCGGGGCGGGCACGCATCCCGGTGCGGGATTACCCGGCGTGTTGTCGTCCGCCCGCGTGCTCGACGAGATCGTGCCGGACGCGCAGACATTGGAGGTCCTGGAGTGACGTCAAAATCGGATATTGCGGCGTGCCGGGACTTGCTCCGTGGCGGCTCGCGGACGTTCTTTGCGGCCTCGCTGGTGCTGCCCCGCTCCGTGAGCGAACCCGCAATCGCGCTATACGCGTTCTGTCGTCTGGCCGATGATGCGGTCGACCTCGGCGACCGCCGCTCCGACGCTGTCGATCGGCTGAAGCACCGCCTCGCGCGCGCCTATTCAGGGCAGCCGTTGTCGACGCCGGCGGATCGCGCATTCGCCGAGGTCGTGGCGCGTTTTGCCATCCCGCGTGAACTCCCGGAAGCCCTTCTCGAAGGCCTTTGCTGGGATGCAGAGGGACGCCGGTACGAGACAATAGACGATCTTCTGACTTATGCGGTCCGGGTCGCGGGAACGGTCGGTGCCATGATGTCGCTCCTGATGCGGCGGCGTGACTCGCAGATCGTCGCGCGTGCCTGCGACCTCGGCATCGCGATGCAGTTGACGAATATCGCCCGCGACGTCGGCGAGGATGCTCGAGCTGGCCGTCTTTATCTGCCGCTGAGCTGGTTGCATCGGGTTGGCGTCGATCCGGAGACTTGGTTGAAGGAACCTGTGTTCGATGCGCGGATCGGGACTATCGTCGGCCGCTTGCTCGAAACAGCCGATCTGTTCTACGCGCGCGCGATCTCCGGAATCGGTGCTTTGCCAATCTCGTGCCGGCCGGGCATTCATGCAGCGCGGCTGATCTATGCGGAGATCGGGCGTGAGGTGGAACGCAGCGATCTGGATTCGGTTTCGCGCCGCGCCGTCGTCGATTGGTCGCGAAAGCTTCATTTGCTCGCCCGGGCAGCAATTGTCTCATTAGCCGCAAGCCTGCAGGTCGATCATACGATCGAGCCCGCGGCTCGCTTTCTGGTCGACGCTGTCGCGTCATCGCGCGTCGCAACGACGGTGAAGAAGAGTGCGGTCGATCGCGCGGTTTGGGTGCTTGATCTGTTCGAGCGGCTGGAGCGCCGCGACCAGATGGTGCGCAGCGGCCCAGCGTCGTGAGCGAGCTGGGCGGAATCGTCGAGTTCGGCCTGGTCGCGATGTTCGCTCTCGGCTGGGCTCTGCTCGAGTGGCAGGGGCGTCGGCTCGACCGAACACGCGCTGAGCAGAAGCAGCGAGGCGAAAGCGAACAATAGCCGTCAACGGCTACCAGCGCGGCATGCGGAATGGCAGCATCGCCTGCACGATCGGCAGCCGGAATCGGTCAAGCGACAGGCTTTCATGCATCACGTCCACGGTTTCGCCGAATAGCTGCACCGATAGTTGTGAGCGTGCATAGAACGGCGCATCTTCGAGGGTGCGCTTCACGGCGATCGGCTGCGCCGCGTCGCCGCGCGCGACCCGGCCGATCCGCCATGCCGATGACGGCAGGTCTGAGCGCGGCAACGGTTCGAGCCGTTCGACCGCTCCGGTTGGACCGAACCGCAACGAAAGATTCGTGTTGGATCCCGAGCGCGCCACAGTGTCGTAACTCACCACCGTTCCCCTGCGCGTGCCTGCCCGTGACCATTGCCAACCCGTGAAGTCGCGTTCGAGCGGGGCATCGCCATGATTGATGTCGAAATAGCCGTCGCCAAGCCAACGCAGTTTCGGCAGCGAAAAGTCGACCTGAACGCGTGAGCAGGGCGCAATTGGCCACCACCAGTGCCGACCTGCATCGTCAAGCGCAAAGGCGCGCGCGGTCAGCGCCGATGGATGAATACGAACCGTTCCACGCAGGCGCGAGGGAATCGGACTGGTGATCTCGTCGATCGCAATGGTCAGGGCTTCGCCATCCCACGACACCGAGCTTGGACCGATCGCGAAGTCGGCGTCGCTGCGTTTGATCGCGCCGCGCCGCCGCTCGGTCATGGCCCAGCACTTTCCCGAACTGCCGTACAATGCGATGTTGAGCGCACAATGATCGACTGGATCGGCATTGCCGAACCTTCGCGCAAATGCGTAGTATGGCGAGAATACGCTACCGATGAAAGCGATCAGGGTGATGCCTTGGTGTCCGTCGTCGCTCAGTGCGTCGACATACCACCACGCATAACCGTTGTTCGGGACCTCGCAGTCGAACCGAGGTCTACGATCGCGCTCGCTGCCGCCATCCGTCCCGACAGCGCCGCCATCGGTACTCCCGGGCCCGGATGGGTGCTGCCGCCTGCCAGGTAAAGACCCGGCAGCTTGCTGCGCGCTCCCGGTCGCTGGAACGAGGCCATCCATCCGTGCGAGCTGCGGCCGTAGAGCGCGCCGCCGGTACCCGGAAACATGTGGTCGAAAGCGCTGGGTGTCGTAATCCTGGTCAATTCCGGGGCTGTCGTGACGGTAAGGCCGCAACGCCTCAGCATTGCAAATGTTCTCTCCGTGCATTGGTTGACCTCCGCAGCTTCGAATTGGTGCCGGTCGCCGATGGCCGGTGCATTGACTAGAATGAAAAGGCGCTCGGGCGAGCAGGAGGCGGTTGCCGTATCACCGCGATCCTGGGCGCATACATAGACTGTCGGCTCGATCGGCATCCGACCACGCCTGAAGATGCTCTCAAATTCGGCATGGTAATCGCCTGAGAAGAACACGGAATGGCGTAGCAGGGGAAAGCTGCGCGCTGTACCGATGCAGTTCCAGGTGATCGCCGAAAGGGACCTTGCCGTTTGTGGAATTCCCGGCGTGGCACCAGCAGCAGCGCCGCCCAGCAGTCCCTGTGCGATGGCCGCGACGTCGACGGTTGCCAGCACGATGTCTGCCTCGATCCGTTCGCCATTTGCAAGACGGACGCCGGTCGCGCGGCCGGCCGTCGTCATGATGCCGGAAACCTCGCAACCGCAGCGCAGGCGGGCACCACGCCTGACTGCAAGGTCTGCCAGAGTCCGTGCCAATTGATACATTCCGCCATCGATCAGCCAGACACCGGCGCTCTCGACATGCGCGACCAGCATCAGCGTCGCGGGCGCATCGAACGGTGATGATCCACAATAGGTTGCGTAGCGGCCGAACAACTGGCGCAGGCGCGGATCGCCGAAGTAGCCACTGAGCGCTTTCCATAGGGTTTGAAACGGCCTGATCGCGCTCAAATCGCGGAAGCCGGAGCTCCGCAACAGGGTCATCATGCTGGGCTCGGGTGCGCAAATGAACGGCGATTTCAGGATCTCGAAGATCCTCCGCGCGTCGGCGCGAAAGGCGCGAAAGCCTTCCGCATCGTTGCGGCCAGCGAAGCCGCCAATAGCGTCGACCGATCGCTCCTCGTCGGCGAAGAGATCAAGCCGGCTGCCGTCGGTCCAGGCGTGACGTGCGAGGATATCGAGGGGACGAAGCGTCAAATGGTCTTCGAGCCGCTCGCCGATCGCATCGAAGAGGTCGTCGAACACCCAGCGCATGGTGAAAACGGTGGGGCCGGCATCGATCGGGCGAGATCCTACCACGAGCTCACGCATCTTGCCGCCGGGCCTTTCCGCCCGTTCCACGACCGTCACGTCGAGCCCGTTGCTCGCAAGAACATTCGCTGCGGTCAAACCCGCGGTTCCCGCTCCGATCACCACAGCCCGCCGCGTGCGCATGCCGACCTCAACAATCCGCTTGCAGAATGCCAATATCTGTCTATTTTAATTGACATGTCAAACGTCAATATAAATTGACGTTGTCGTCGTTGATCTCTCGGGGAGGCTGTCATGGACGTTGCGACCCGTATCGAAAGAGCCCTCAATCAGGCGATCGGATCAGCCGATCAACCAGGGTGCCCGCCGCGCTTGGCAGCGGCCATGCGAGCTGCCGTATTTCCGAGGGGGGCTCGCGTTCGTCCGAGACTGTGTCATGCCGTTGCCAGCGCATGTGGCGAAGACGAGCCCGGCGCGACCGACGCGGCCGGGGCCGCGATCGAGCTTCTGCATTGTGCCTCGCTCGTCCACGATGACCTTCCGTGCTTCGATGACGCCGCGTTGCGGCGCGGGCGGCCCTCAATCCATGTTGCGTTCGGTGAGCCGCTGGCGGTGTTGGCTGGCGATGCACTGATCGTGCTCGCGTTCCACACCATGGCGCGGTCGTCTTGCTCGCCTGCGCGATTGTGCAATCTGATCGCGACCGTCGGCGGTGCGGTCGGCGTGCCTCATGGCATCGTTGCCGGCCAGGCCTGGGAGTGCGAGCCGGAAATCGACCTGTCGCATTATCATCGCTCCAAGACCGGAGCGCTGTTCGCCGCTGCCACGGTCTGCGGTGCTGCGGCGTCCGGCGCTGAGGATCCCGAAGCCTGGCGCCTGCTGGGCGAGAAGATCGGCGAAGCCTATCAGGTCGCTGACGATATCAGTGATGCGGCTGGTGAAGAAAGCGAAGGTGGCAAGCCGGTCGGCAAGGACGCGCTGCTCGGCCGGCCGAGTGCAGTCACTAGATACGGCCTGAACGGCGCGATCTCCTATCTGCACGATCTCGTCGCCGACGGCATTCGTGCCATGCCGGCATGTACCAACGCGCATGAACTCCGTGCCTTGATTGCGCAGGAAGCCAAACGCCTGGTACCGAAGCGTCTGGTGCAATCCGCCGCATAGCGATCGCGAGGCCAGCGATGGCCCTCAGTCACAATATGGAGCAGGCACGATCGCTGGGCGATCGCTTGCGCACAATCCGTGACGGGCTGCTCTCGAGCAGGCGTTTTCAGCGGCTGGCGGCAGCCTTTCCGTTGACACGGCCGATCGCGCAGCGTCGCGCGGCCGACCTCTTTGACCTCTGCGCCGGTTTTGTCTACTCGCAGGTCCTGGTTGCGTGCGTGCGACTGCGTCTGCTTCCGCAACTGCAATCAGGGCCACTGACGGTGCAGACCCTTGCGGCGAGATCAGTGGTCCCACTGGATGCGATGACAGCGCTGGTGGAGGCAGCCGCCGCGCTGCGGTTACTCGAGCGGCGGGGGGAGCGATTCGGTCTTGGTCCGCTTGGCGCGGCAATGCTCGGCAATCCTGGAATCGCTGCGATGGTCGAGCATCATGCTGCCCTTTATACGGATCTGTCGGACCCCGTCGCGTTCTTGCGGGATGAGACGGGTGGGCGCCAGCTCGCGAACTATTGGCCCTACGCAAGGAGAAAGACGGGCGGCCTCAGCCGCGACGTCGTCCTGCCCTATACCGCGCTGATGTCGGCATCCCAGCCGATGGTCGCCGAAATGGTACTTGGCGCCTATGCCTTCGGAAAACATCGGTGCCTGCTCGACATCGGAGGCGGGGATGGCAGCTTCCTGATCGCGGCCGGTCAGGCGGCGCCAGGGCTCGAGTTGGAGCTGCTCGATCTGCCTGAAGTCGCAGCCCTCGCGCGTGACAAGCTGTCTGCGGCGGGACTTGCGTCACGCGCGACGGTGATCGGCGGCGACTTTCTAACCACGCCCTTGCCACCGGGCGCGGACGTCGTCTCGCTGATCCGGGTCGTGCATGATCACGACGACGATGTCGTGCGCGACCTCTTCACCCGCATTTGCGAAGCGCTCCGGCCAAACGGGGTGCTTCTGATTGGCGAGCCGATGTCGGCGTCGCATGGCGGTCCGGATCCCGTAAGTGCCTATTTCTCACTCTACCTCCACGCCATGGGGAGCGGACGGCCGCGAAGCTTCGCTGCGATGCGAAAGTTGCTTTCGCAGTCGGGCTTTTCCGACGTGAGCCAGCGCCATACCCGAATTCCGTTGATCGCAAGCGTGATTGTCGCGCGTCGTTGACACGATGTGTGTTAATTTTGATTGACACAAAGAACAGTCAGGTTAACCTGACACTTCTTAGGCATACCTCGCCGGGGATTTGGCCGATGGACGCGTTAGCCGTAGTGCTCGAAAAGCCAAGGCAGCTCGCGTTGCAGCAACTTCAGCTGATCGCTCCTGCTGACGACCAAATCGTCGTCGATACCGAGTGGACAGCGATCAGCACCGGGACCGAACGTTTGCTGTTCGAAGGGCGGATGCCGCCTTTCCCCGGCATGGGGTATCCGCTCGTTCCAGGTTACGAGGCTGTTGGCCGCGTGCGCCAAGCGGCAGCATCTGCGGGATTCCGCGCAGGCGATCGCGTGTTTGTGGCCGGAGCTTCCGGGTGTTTCAACGGAGTGCGCAGCCTGTTCGGTGCAGCGGCATCGCGGCTCGTCGCGCCTGCGAAGCGCGTTGTTGCGATCGACGAGGCGCTTGGTGAACAGGGTGTTCTGCTGGCGCTGGCGGCGACTGCCTATCACGCGCTTCGCCTGGCGGGCGAAGCAAGGCCCGAATGCATCGTTGGCCACGGCACGCTCGGCCGCTTGCTCGCACGACTGACCGTGGCATTCGGCTCCGAACCGCCGGTCGTCTGGGAACGCAATACGGACCGTGCGCAAGGCGCGGTCGGCTATCAGGTCATCGATCCCGTCGCCGACACGCGGCGCGACTACCGCACGATCTGCGACGTCAGCGGCGATGCGACCATTCTCGACACCCTGATCTCTCATCTGGCGCCCGGCGGGGAAGTGGTTCTTGCCGGGTTCTATAGCGCACCGTTGAGTTTCGTATTTCCGCCGGCATTCATGCGGGAAGCACGCATTCGGATCGCGGCCGAATGGCGCCAGGAGGACCTCGTCGCCGTGCGCGATCTCGTTGACGCTGGAAAGCTGTCGCTCGACGGGCTGATCAGCCATCGTCAAGGCGCGGAAACCGCTGCCGCAGCCTATGCAACCGCGTTCGACGATCCGTCCTGCCTGAAGATGACCCTTGATTGGAGAGCGTGCGCATGAACGCCCACAGCAAGATCGACGCCATGAGGGATGACCTTCGGGCCGAAGCCGCGATCGAACCGAATCCTCCGGTGACCGCGGCACCGACCAAGACCACGCAGATTATCGCGATCTACGGCAAGGGCGGCATCGGCAAGAGTTTCACGCTTGCCAACCTTTCTTACATGATGGCGCAGCAGGGCAAAAAAGTCTTGCTGATCGGCTGCGACCCCAAAAGTGATACGACCTCATTGCTGTTCGGCGGCCGGGCCTGCCCGACCATTCTCGAGACATCGTCGAAGAAGAAGCTGGCCGGCGAGGATGTCAAGATCGGAGATGTCTGCTTCAAGCGCGACGGCGTGTTCGCCATGGAGCTCGGTGGTCCCGAGGTCGGCCGCGGCTGTGGCGGCCGCGGAATCATTCACGGCTTCGAGTTGATCGAAAAGCTCGGCTTCCACGACTGGGGTTTCGATTACGTCCTGCTCGATTTCCTGGGCGACGTCGTCTGCGGCGGCTTCGGACTGCCGATTGCCCGGGATATGTGCCAGAAGGTGATCATCGTCGGCTCGAACGACCTGCAATCGCTCTATGTCGCCAACAATGTGTGCTCGGCGGTCGAATATTTCCGCAAGCTCGGCGGCAATGTCGGCGTCGCGGGTATCGTCATCAACAAGGATGACGGTACCGGCGAAGCGAAGGCGTTTGCCGACTCCGTTGGCATTCCTGTCTTGGCATCAATTCCCGCCGACGATGACATCCGCCGCAAGAGCGCCAGCTACCAGATCATCGGCAGGCCCGGAACGCCCTGGGCGCCGCTGTTCGAAAACCTTGCAAAGAACGTCGCAGAAGCCCCGCCGCGGCAGCCGCGCACACTGACGCATGACGGCCTGCTTGGGCTTTTCAAGAGTTCCGATGTCGGTCGCGACGTCGTACTCGAGAAGGCGACCCTGGAAGACATGTGTGGTGCGCAGGCAACGGCAAGGCCGTCGCTTGAAGTGATCTATGACAATGTGTGAGCGGATTTTCTGCGATGACTGAAACGTTATTGCGTGACGATATGCCGCCGGACTCGATGCCACAGTCAGGCGACGGCATCGGTTGTCACGGCGGCAAGGAGGAATTGAGGAAGGCGGCCGAGGCCGCCGGCAAGAGCGAAATCATCGCGCGTTACGCAGCCGACTATCCGGTCGGGCCACACGATCAGCCGCAGAGCATGTGCCCTGCCTTCGGCTCGCTGCGCGTCGGCTTGCGGATGCGACGGACCGCGACCGTGCTGTCAGGATCGGCCTGCTGCGTCTATGGCCTGACCTTCACGTCGCATTTTTATGGCGCGCGGCGCAGCGTCGGATATGTGCCATTCAATTCGGAGACGCTGGTTACCGGGAAGTTGTTCGAAGACATTCGCGATGCCGTGTTCAAGCTGGCCGACCCGAAGAAATACGACGCGGTGGTCGTGATCAACCTCTGCGTCCCGACTGCCTCCGGCGTGCCGCTGCAGATCCTGCCGAAGGAGATCGCCGGCGTGCGGGTTATCGGCATCGATGTGCCCGGCTTCGGTGTGCCGACGCATGCGGAAGCCAAGGACGTGCTGGCAGCCGCGATGCTGAACTATGCACGGCGTGAAGCGGAGCAAGGGCCCGTACAGGCGCCGTCGACGCCGCGTAGCGATCGGCCGACCATCACGCTGCTGGGCGAGATGTTTCCGGCCGATCCTGTCGGGATCGGCATGTTGCTGGCGCCGCTCGGACTGGCCGCTGGCCCCGCGGTCCCGACACGTGAATGGCGTGAGCTGTACGGGGCCCTCGACTGCGCAGCTGTCGCTGCGATTCATCCGTTCTACAAGGCCTCGATCCGGGAGTTCGAAGCTGCGGGCCGCGCGGTCGTCGGATCGGCGCCGGTCGGCAGGGATGGAACGGAGGCTTGGCTGGAAGCGATCGGTAGTGCCTGCGGCATCGCGCGCGACATGATCGATGCGGCGAAGAACGCCGCCCTGCCTGCGATAGGCGCAGCGCTCGCGGCAACGCCGATCGCAGGGCGGATCACGCTGTCGGGCTATGAAGGCTCGGAACTGCTGGTCGGACGCCTCCTCGTCGAAAGCGGCGCCGATCTGCGCTACGTCGGCACCGCCTGTCCGCGGACGCCGTGGTCGGATGCCGACCGCACCTGGCTCGAAGCCAAGGGCGTGCGCGTTCAGTATCGCGCATCGCTCGAGCACGATATCGCGGCGCTGGAGGAATTCAGCCCGCAGCTTGCGATCGGGACCACGCCGGTCGTGCAGAAGGCCAAAGCAAAGGGAATTCCCGCGCTCTACTTCACCAATTTGATCTCGGCGCGGCCACTGTTCGGCGTCGCCGGCGCCGGGTCGCTGGCGCAGGTGGTCAATGCCGCGATCGCGGGGAAAGCGCGCTTCGATGCCATGCGCGAGTTTTTCGAAGGCGTCGGTGAGGGCGACAAGGCCGGTATCTGGCAGCACACGCCGGTTCTGCGGCCTGATTTTCGCGACAGGTTCCGCAAGGCCGCGGCTGCGTTGGCCAAGAAGCGCAAGTCCGAGGAGATGATCTGATGCTGGTCCTCGATCACGATCGCGCTGGCGGATATTGGGGGGCGGTCTACGCTTTCACGGCGATCAAGGGTCTGCAAGTCATTATCGATGGGCCGGTCGGCTGCGAGAACCTGCCGGTAACGTCGGTGCTGCACTATACGGACGCGCTGCCGCCGCACGAATTGCCGATCGTGGTCACCGGGCTGGCCGAAGAAGAGCTCGGTCAGAAGGGAACTGAGCAGGCAATGAAGCGCGCGCGGGCCGTGCTCGACCCGGATCTGCCGGCCGTCGTCGTCACGGGATCCATCGCCGAAATGATCGGCGGCGGCGTGACGCCGGAAGGCAGCAACATCAAGCGGTTCCTGCCGCGGACGATCGATGAGGATCAGTGGCAGAGCGCCAATCGCGCGATGTCATGGCTCTGGAGCGAATACGGTGCGCGCAGGATTCCGGAGCACAAGCCGCGCGCGGACAGCGAGAAGCCGCGTGTCAACATCATCGGTCCGAGCTACGGCACGTTCAACATGCCGTCGGACCTGGCCGAGATCCGCCGGTTGGTCGAGGGGATAGGCGCCGAGATCAACATGGTGTTTCCGCTCGGCAGCCACTTGGCCGATGTGCCCAAGCTGGTCAATGCTGATGCCAATGTCTGCATGTACCGTGAATTTGGACGCCTGCTCTGCGAAACGCTGGAGCGACCCTACCTGCAGGCGCCGATTGGGTTGCATTCCACGACCAAATTCCTGCGCAGGCTCGGCGAGATCCTGGGGCTCGATCCCGAGCCGTTCATCGAGCGCGAGAAGCATACGACCATCAAGCCGTTATGGGATCTGTGGCGGTCGGTGACGCAGGACTTCTTCGGTACGGCGAGTTTCGCCGTCGTCGCCAATGAAACCTATACGCGCGGCTTGCGCAACTTCCTCGAAGCAGAGATGGGGCTTCCATGCATGTTCGCGATCGCGCGGACCGCCGGCAGCAAGACCGACAATGAAGCCGTTCGCGAGTCGGTCCAGAAACGAGCTCCGCTGGTTCTGTTCGGCAGCTACAACGAGCGCATGTATGCCGCGGAGACCGGCGGCCGCGCGATGTACATCCCGGCGTCGTTTCCAGGCGCTGTCGTCCGGCGTCATACCGGAACGCCATTCATGGGCTATGCCGGCGCGACCTATCTTGTGCAGGAAGTCTGCAACGCGTTGTTCGATGCGCTGTTCAGCATCCTGCCGCTCGCGACAAATCTCGACAAGGTCGAAGCGACGCCATCGCGCGTGCATCGTGAATTGGCGTGGGATGACGAAGCCAAACGCGAATTCGATCGCATGGTCGACAGTCAGCCCGTGCTGATCAGGATTTCGGCAGCGAAACGCCTGCGCGATGCCGCCGAACGCGATGCCCTTGGTGCGGGGCAGGACCGTGTGACGGCCGACATTCTCGCTCGAGCGACCCTCTCGCTCGACGGGAGGGCGGCATGACGGAACGAACAAGAGCCAACCGGAGAGGAGACGTCGATGTCATTGTATGAAGGCATTCATCGCAATACCACTCAGGGCACAAAGAGCGGCTTCGACTATTCGCTGGTCTATTTCGCCTGCTTCGCTCTCTACCTCGTTCCGGTGGCGATCCGTCATCTGAATCCTCGGGCGCGCAGCAGAGCAGGCGGCTCGACATCGATCATGTCCGAGACCAGAGCGCTCGCAGTCAACTGCGCCGCTTCGTCCCTTTCGGGTTTGTGACAGCGAATTCGTGCGGCTC
>CALRXG020000060.1:0-19235 GCA_943372075.1 Bordetella parapertussis
AGCCGGTCGCGATCCACCAGAACCGCGCGGTGCGCAGCGCGCGCGACAGCGTCCAGTCGGTGCCGGCCCACGCGGGATCGACGATGTTCGATGCCGGCTTCGCCGATGTGGCGGTCGGCGCCGCATCGCCATCTGGCTGCAGGCCGAGATCCTCCGGCCGCTTGTGCAGCAGCAGGTTGATCGGCGCGAGCACGACGAGCACCATGATCCCCATCGCGGTGCAGGCGGTGCGCCAGCCGGTATGCTCGATCATATGCTGCACCCAGGGCAGCAGCGTCACCGAGCCGATGCCGACGCCGGCGAAGGCGAGCCCGATCGCAAGGCCACGGCGGCGGATGAACCAGTTCGGCACGAACAGCGACTGGCCGGAATAGCCGAGGCAGACGCTACCGGACCCAACCAGCACGCCGATGGTGAGATAGAGGTGCCAGGGTTGCGTGGTCAGCGGCGCCAGCAGCAGGCCCGATCCCATCAGCAGGACGCCCAGCTCCATCACCGCGCGCGGCCCGCGGCGATCCATCAGCCGGCCGATCAGCGGGCTTGCGATCGCGGAGGCGACGAATCCGAACGAGAACGCGCCGGCCGTGATGCCGCGCTCCCAGCCGAATTCGGAGATGATCGGCGGATAAAACAGCGAGAACGCAGTTCGTGCGTTGACCCCGATCGCCATGGTGACGAACGTCACCGCAACGATGACCCAGCCGTAGAAGAATGGAAGTCGCATCGGACGCAGCATTCTCTCCGCAACGGAACAGGCTGCAACGGTGCCGTAGCGGACTTCGGGCAGCCGGCAGCAGGCGCTGCCACCAGCCAGATTTCACGACGACCTGGAGACAGAAGGGTCGACGCATCCGTCGACCCCTGCCGCCACAATCAACCGCTGCAATCCCGTCGTCAACGCTTGCGCGGACGCTTGACCGTCTTTTTGCCGACCTACTTCTTGGCGGCAGGCTTCTTCTTGGCAGGTCCCTTCTTTTTCTTTCCGGGCCCCTTCTTGCCACCTGATTTGGGCCGCCTGAACGGTGGCCTGCGCAGCGAAAGCGTGGGCCAGGCGATCGGCTGTTCGTCCTTGTCGGGATCGTTGTCGCCGGGCGGATCCTCTGCGCTGTCAGCCATCGGTGCTTTGACGACGAGATGCACCAGATAGGTGTCGCCTGCGGTGTTCAAGTAGTTCTTTAGCTGCTCGTCGTTGCTGGGATACAGGTGCGGTTGGCTGGCCTGGCTGTTTTCCTCAACGGAGAACTTCACGGCCTTGATCGCTGTTCGGGTCATCGCATCGGCGAGGATCCTCTTGATCGCGTCCTGCGTCTGCTGCGGCAGCTCATGATGGAGGAAGAAGAACCATTTCCGCTTGGCGTCATCGGCCCCGTAGTCCCTGCTCGGGTAAGCGCCGATGCGAAAAGCCACGCGCCGCAGTCTGTGACCTGTATCGAACAGCTTTTCCTTCTTGTTGTGCTTGCGAAGAGTCGCCAGATCCGTACCGCTGAAAAGCTCATTCAGCCGGTCCACGATTTCAGCATCAGGACCGCTGCCGACGGGAAGTAGGGCACCCATTCGTCTTCTCCCTCTGTGCAATTTGATTGAGACGCAAAAATTCAGACAGATAGCACCGCGAAACGGCCGGCGCGGCCTCCGGTCGAACCAGTACACGCTTGCGCGTTGGCCAATGATCGGCCCAGCACTTGTTTAAGCCGCGACCGCGGATTGCCCGGCCGCAGGCGGTGAGTTCAGCCACCTCCTCGATGCTCGATACTGCGCGCTCGATCGAGAGCGTCCGCCCGGCCGTCTTTCGCAGCAGCACGGCGCCCTTGGCGACGATCCAACGGTCCGCCGCGCACTCGCAACCGAGTTCGGGATTTGCGGCGAGCCGTCCGCCCGTCGACAGGTGATGCCCGACCTCGTGAAGCAGCGCAAAAACCAGGCCATCGGCGTTCATCGCTGCATGGTACGCCAGCCCGCCATAGATCCGGACGACGCGGTCGTTGCCACGCACGAATGCCTGAGCGTTGACGGTGGCGCTTGCTTCGTCGAGTTCGAAAAGCAGGTCGGAAAACGCACGCTTGAAATCGGTCAGGATATCGCAAAGCAGCCCGTCCCTGCACGCGCGGGCGTTACCTTGGCTGAGCGGCGCGCTCCTCGTATTCGCGAACAACATGAGATCATCCGAGTGGAATCAAAGTAGCTTTGGTTCGGAACTCAGTCTGGCGTTCAAGTTACACTGCCTGGACAGGAGTACTTTGCTTCCCATCCGGGGACTCCAATGCGTCAAAGATTGTTAGCTTCGTTCGAACCGCGAACCGCTCTGAGCGATTTTCCCGCGCCGTTGACCAAGGGAGCGAATATCATCGCGCCGGTCTCATGAAGCAGCGTTGTGGCGCGGTCCAACTCTCTCTTCCCTTCCTCCGCCTCATGACCGCGCCCGGAACGCAACAGCAGATCTGCTCGAACCGACCGGGCAAGGCACTCCGGAATGCGCGCGTGCCGTTCCACGGCAACCGCAATCGCCTCATCGACGGCGGACGACGCCGCCGCAACGTCGCCCTTCTGCCGATACGCATTCGCCAGATCCGCCAGAATGCGCGCCTCGTTCTCGAGGCCGGCCCTGCGAGTTCGCGCAAAGTCGAGCGCAGCCGACAGGTCTTCGATCGATGATGTGATGCGGCCCGCCACCATGTGGGACAGGCCGCGGCTGGCCTGGGCGTAGACACGCAAATACGGGTTCCCGCTCTTCACAGCGAGTGAGAACGCGCGATCGGCGTGATGCTGGGCCAGTCCGACGTCGCCCTCGAACCAGGCGAGGTCGACATAGGCGAGGCTCGGGATCACGTAGTGGATGGCGTCGACCTGGCTGCCATCCAGCTGCAGCACGCGGTCGAGCAGCGGCCGGGCTTCTGATCCGCGGCCGAGCATCACGAGCGTCTGCCCACGCATCGCCGTCAACCAGATCTCGACGTCGAAGCCAAGCGTCTCCCGATCGGTCTTCACGATTTCCGACGCGCGCGCGGCCGCCTCCAGGTTCATCTCCAGCGCCTCCGACATCCGGCCGGAGAGCCGGAGTGCATGACAGAGAATCGCCTTCAACGTGACCTGGACGCTGGTATCTTTACCCGTATCGGCGAGCGCCTTGGCCTCCAATACTCTTGCGACATACTCGTCCGCCGATCCGCCATTCGCCAGAATGCGTCCGTAGGCGGCATGGATCAGCGTGTTTGCACGCAGATCGCCGATCGCGAGTGCAAGATCACGGGCTTCCTCGAAGTAGACCTGCGCATCTGCGGCGGAAACTCCCTCGCGCCAGCCGAAATTCACGATCTGACCGCAGGCCATCATCTTCAGATAGTCGGTCATTTTTGACGGAGGCTGGTGCATCAGGAGCTCACGGACCTTCTTCCAGCTTCGCAGCGCCTGACTGGGATCGTTGGCTCCGACCCAGACCGCCGCACGCATGTGCTGCTGCGCGGCCTTCAGATGTTCGCCGGCATTCTCCCAGTGATAGGCGAGCAGCGACGCGCGCTCCTCGGCGCGGTCCTTGAACAGTTTCTCGATCGACTGCGCGACGGCTGCATGGAGTTCGCGCCGGCGTTCGTGCAGCAGGGACAGATAGGCGACTTCCTGGATCAGCGGATGACGAAATGCGATCAGCCGCTGCTCGAAAGGAGGCACATCGTAGAGCAACTCGGCGCGACGCAGGTGCCCGACAGCCTCCAGAAGTTCGGCCTGTTCCAGGCCGGCAACGGCATCGAGAACGGGCAGCGAGATCTCGCGCCCGGCAACGGAAGCGACCTCCAGTGCGTTCTTGGCGCGTTCGTCGAGGCGATCGATGCGCGCCGCGACGACCGCCTGCACCGTCGTCGGAAGCGGAATCGTGTCGATACCGCCTTTCAGCCGGTATGCGCCCTTCTCGCCCTCGAAGTCACCGCGCTCGATGAGGGCGCTCATCAGTTCTTCCAGGAAAAAGGGATTGCCGTGCGCGCGCTCGATGATGTTTCTGCTCAACAGCGCCAGCGACGGATCGGAACCAAAATGGTCCCGCAAGATCGATTGCGCCTCCGTCGGACCGAGCGGAGCCATGTTGATCTGCCGATAATGCGATCGCTGCATCAGCGGCGCGGCAAACCCGGCCCTGAAATTGACGAGCAGCATTGCCGTTGTCCCGACGACCGCGTCGGCAAACGCCTCCACGAACTCCTCGCTTGCGGGATCGATCCAGTGCAGATCGTCGATCAGGACCACGGTCACGTTGTCACGAGGCGCAGAGCGCACCAGCTCGCCGACGAAATCGAGGAGCTGGGTCTTACGGGCCTTGGGATCGAGCTTCGGCGCAGGTTGGTGCGGGTCCGCCAGGCCGAGGAATTCCAGCAGCACAGGCGCCAGATGATCAGAGACCGGCATCGCCGCCAACCGGTCGAAGATACGGCGGCGCGAAACGTCAGCCGGCTCCTCCTTGATACGCAGACCGAAAATATCCCGAAGCAACGCCAACACCGGCTGAAATGGCGTCGCGCGGCCATGCGCGAGCACGCGCGCTTCATAGACGCGGATGCCCCGGCTGCGACAACTCTCGGCAAATTCAAAGCAAAGGCGACTCTTTCCGATGCCGGCCTCGCCGACGACGCCGACCGCCCTGCCATCTCCCCTGCGGGTGTGCTCGAGTTCGGCTGTCAGAGCCGCGAACTCGTCGGTGCGACCGGTGAGCGGGCTCAGCCGTCTTCCAGTTCGGAATACGCCGCTCGACGGCGCATGATGAAGCCCCCTCAGCTTGAGCACCTCGACGGGAGCCGCCAGTCCGCGAATGGTCTGCTCGCCAAGTGACTCCACCTCCACGAACTGCTTCGCGACCGCATAGGTTTCGCGCGAGACCAGGATGCTCCCCGGCTCGGCAAGCTGTTCCAATCGGTTGGCAAGATGCACGTTGGCGCCCGCAGCATCGTAGGTCTGATAGATGCCATGCTCGATGGCCTGGAACACGACCTCGCCGGTGTGGACGCCGACACGGATTCTCAGGTCCATGTCATGCAGGCGTTTGACGTCGTCCTGCATGGCCAACGCCGCGAGACAGCCGCGAACGGCATGATCCTCGTGAGGCTGAGGAGCGCCGAACATCGCCATGACGCCGTCACCCTGGGCCTTGTTGACGACGCCACCGTAGCGATGCACCGCCTCATTCATGAGATCGAGCACCGGCTGCAAACGCCGCATGCCGAGCTCGGGATCTCCGAGACTATCGATAATGCTGGTCGAGTTGCTGATATCGGCGAACAGGATCGTGAGGCGCTTACGTTCGCCACCCTTGGCGCGCAGGCTCCTCAGGGCATACTCGTGCGATGGCTGACTATGTGTCGCGTCGATCGCTGCAAGCAGCGCAACGCCGCACTTTCCGCAGAAGCGGCTGCTCGGACCATTCAGGTGGCCGCAAGCTTCGCACGCAATTCCGAGAGAGGCCCCGCACCTTTCGCAATACTCATTGGTCGCCTTGTTCTGACAACCGCAACGCAAACATTGCATCATGGGCCTCTTGAAGAGAGCTGCAGACGCAGGCAACCGCAACAAGCCGCAAAATCATACGTGAAAAAATGAATCTACAGTCGGTAGCAGCATGAAGCTTATCAAAGCCTCCTGCACCTGTCGTGCCATTTTATGACGCACGTGCAGATTGCGCCACAAAAGCTATCACGGTTTCACCTGATCACAAGTTGCCGACAACGGATTGAGCGCTATATGGTTGCATCGACTAGGTCTGCAACGCGCGGCTTTCATGGCCGAAATAGGCACGCTCGAGCCGGTGCGCGAGGTCGCCCTCCCCGGTCGGTGCTTCCAGCGCGATCGCGCCCTGCACCAGCGCGTAGACCCGGTCGGCACACGCCAGCGCCTTCTCGAGCAATTGCTCGACCAGCAGCACGGACGTGCCCTGCGCGCGCAGGCGGCCGATCACATTAAGGACGCGGTCGACCAGCACCGGCGACAGTCCCGCCGAGGGCTCGTCGAGCATCAACAGCCGCGGCCGGCGGACCAGACCCTGCGCCACCGTCAACATCTGCTGCTGTCCACCCGACAGCGCGCCGCCGCGTTCATGGCGCTTTTCGGCGATCTCAGGGAAGAACGACAAGGCTTCCTCGATGCGCGCGGCGCGTTCGCCACGCGGCAGGTCGTAGCCGGCAAGCAGCAGATTGTCGGTGACCGAGATCTGCGTGAACACCCGATGGCCCTCGATCACATGCACGAGCCCGGCACGCGCGGCATCGCGCGGCGTGGCGTTGGTCATGTCGTGGCCGCCGAACCGGACCTGCCCGGCATTGACGGGCAACAGTCCCGACATCGCGCGCAGCAGCGTGGTCTTGCCGGCCCCGTTGGGACCGAGCAGCGCCACGACCTCGCCGGCAGCGATCGTCATGTCGATGCCGTGCAGCACGCGGATCTTGCCGTAGCCGGACTCCAGCGCGCTCACGTTGAGCAGAGATTCAGCCGCCGAGGTAGGCACTCACCACCTCCTTGTGCACACGGATCTCGGCTGGCGTTCCCGCCGCCAGCGTACGGCCGAGATTGAGCACGGTGACCTGATGGCAGATGTCAAAGATCAGGTCGGCATGATGCTCGACGAGCAGCACGCCGGTGCCGCGGCCGCACACCGCCTTGATCAGGGTGGCGAGCCGGCCGATCTCGTCATTGGAGAGGCCCGCGGCGGGCTCGTCGAGCAGTAGGAAGTCCGGATCGAGCATCAGCGCGCGTGCGATCTCGATGAAGCGCAGCTCGCTGTGCTGCAGGCGGTCAGCGCGCACATCGGCGAGCGCCTCCAGGCCAACGACACCGAGCAGCGCCCGCGCCTTGGCGGCGAGCAGTCGCTCGTCGGCACCATTGCGCGGCAGCGCAAGCATCGCCTCGACGAAATTCGCCCGGCCTTCGATCGAGCCGCCGATCATGACGTTCTCCAGCACCGAGGCCTCGCCGATCACCCGCGGGGTCTGGAAGGTGCGCGCGATGCCGCACGCTGCCCGCTTGACCGGCTGGCCCGCGGCCAACACTTGGTCGCCGAGCGTCATCGTGCCGGCCTTGGCGGCGTAATAGCCCGAGATCACGTTCAGCGTTGTGGTCTTGCCGCTGCCGTTCGGTCCGATCAGACCGTGGATCTGGCCCGGCGCGACATCGAGGTCGAGGCCGTCGATCGCCTTCACATTGCCGAAGCTCAGCGCGATGCCGCGCAGTTGCAGCGCCTTGCCGCCGTCGCGCCGGCGCACGATGTCGGCGAGCGCGGCCGGGCGCGGCACGATGGCCCGGTTACTCGCGAGCGGACGGCGGTTGCGGAAGTCGAGCAGCGCCGCGATGCCGCCCGGCATCACCAGCACGATCAAAAGCAGCAGCACCGCGTAGAGGAAGGTCGACCAGGCCGCGAGCGGCGCCGCGATCTCGGGCAGGATGGTCAGGATGATGGTGCCGAGCATCGTCCCGAGGATCGAGCCGCGACCACCGATCAGGATCGCGATGAAGAACAGCACCGAGAGATCAAAGGTGAACGCGTCGGGCGTGATGTAGGTCTGCAGGGTCGCGAACAGGCCGCCGGCGATCGCCGCCAACGCACCCGCGAACAGGAAGATCGCGATCAGCATGTTCGGCTTGGAGATGCCGCTGGCCTCGGCCGCGACCTCGGCGTCGCGCACCGCGATCAACGCGCGGCCGAACCGGCTGCGCGCGACATTGGCACTCATCCAGGTGGTGACGACTGCAAAGCCGATGCAAAGGGCGTAAAAGCCCCACGGCGTGTTGAACGGCGCCGGGAATTCGGGGCCGGCGATGCCGATGCCGCCGCCGGTCACGCTCTGCCAGGCGAGCGCGATCTGGGTCACGATGGTCGCAAAGCCGAGCGTCGACATCGCGAAATAGAAGGTGCGCAGGCGCAATGCCGGCAGGCCGACGATCACGCCGAACACCGCGCCGATCAGGCCGGCGATCGGCAGCGCCGCAAACACCGGAATTGCCGGCATCACATTGCCGGCGACCAGCACGCTGGTCGCGTAGGCGCCGAGCGTCAGCAGCGCGACATAGCCGATCGCAAGATGGCCGGCAAAGCCGACCACCAGATTGAGTCCCGACACCAGCACCCAGTAGATCGCCATCCGGGTGCCGATCAGCACCCAGTAATCGTTGCTGACGAAGGGCAGCAGCGCGGCCGCCAGCAAGATACCGACGAATGGCAGGATGTGCGGCAGCGTCGCGCGCCATGCGCCGCTTCCGGTCTGTGGCTGAGTGGTGGCGACCGCCGTCATCACACTCTCCGCGCGGTCGAGCCGCCGAACAGCCCTTGCGGCGCGGCGAGCAGCACCACGATGAACAGCGTGAACACCGCGACCGAGGAGAAAATGCCGCCGACCAGGAAGTTCGCCGCCTGCTGGAACAGGCCGAGCGCCAAACCGCCGATGATCGCACCCCTGTTGTTGCCGAGGCCGCCGAGCGCCACCGGGACGAAGCCGTAGAAATTGAGCAGCGCGCCATTGGCGAAGAAAGCGAGCAGCAGCTGCCCGCCGGAAAATCCGGCGATGCCGCCGACCACGCCGGCCAGCGCGTAGCTCGCGACCCGCAGATTGCGCTCCGGCAGGCCAAGTGCCCGCGCCGCGAAATTGTCTTCCGCGATGGCCAGGAACGCGCGGCCGACCAGGGTGCGGCGGTAGAGATATTCGAGGCCGATAATGGTGATCGCGCAGGCCACCACCGGCAACCAGAATTTCTCGTCGAGCACGCCCTCACCGAACCCCGCAATACGCGGGAACGGTTGCGGCTCGGTGCCCCATTTGATCGCAGTGAGCTGCTGGATCATCAGCGCGACCGCCAAGGTCGAGAGCACGTAGAGATGCTGGTCGAGGCTCTTGAGCACCGGTCGCACCGCGACGAATTCGGTGATGATCCCGATCACCGCGCAGCAGAGCAGCGTCAGCACGAAGCCGACCGCTATCGGCAGGCCGAGCTTCAGCGTGAACATCGAGCCGAATACCCCGCCCAGCATCGCGAGCTGGCCGGCGGTGAAGCTCATCACCCGCGAGGTCGAGAACATCGTGTTGTAGGTGACGCCGACCAGCGCGTAGATCGCGCCCGCCGCGAGACCGGATGCAAGAATCGAGGTGAGCATCGAGGTGAGCATCGAGGCCAGCATCGGCTGCGCCCTCGCCCTTACTATGTATACCCCGGCGCCAGCGCGAAGGTGCCGTTCTTCGCGGTGGAGGATTCGGACATCACGATCTCTTCGGTCAGGTAGCCATTATGCTCGGTCGGCGAGAAGCGGTAATTGCCGAAATAGCCGGGATAGGTCGACAGCGAGTTCCAGTACTTGATGATGCCGGCACTGTCGGTCGAGCCGCTCTCCGCAACCGCCTTCGCGATCAATTCGATGCAGTCGATGCCACCCGCAACCCACCACAACAGCGTATCGTTCAGCGCGACATTGGCCTTGGTCAGGCGCGCAACCAGGTCCTCGCTCTTCGGCGGCAGCTTGCCGGCGCTGTCATAGCTGCAGCTCTTGTAGCCGATCGCATAGACCTTCTTCCAGTTCTCCGGCTTGGCGACCAGGCTCGCGAGCTCGCCCGACGCCATCGAGGGATGGCCGACGAACGGAACGTCCCAGTTCATCGCGGCGCGGGTGTTGAACATGCGCGCCTCCATGCCGGTCGAGACGCTCCACACCACGATCGCCTCGGCACCGGCGTTCTTGGCGCGCAGCATGTCCGGCGTCATGTCGGGCTGGGTGGCGTCGATATTGGCCTGATAGGCCACCTCGGCGCCGTCCTTCTTGAACGCCGCGACAGAGGCGCCGACCGCGGTGACGCCATAGCCCGTGGTGTCGCCGATCACCGCGACCTTCTTCACCTTGAGGATCTTGAGGCAATAGTTTCGCACCGCGTCGTCCCACTGACTGTTCGACGGCGCGATGCGGAACGCGTTGGGGTATTTCACCGGATCGATCAGGGTCTCGACCACGCAGGGGTGCAGATCCGGCATTTTGGCGCGCGCCATGATCGGCGTCGTCGCCAGCGCCTCACCGGAATTCAGCGGCCCCCAGATCGCATGGACCTTGGCCTGGCTGATCAGCTCCTGCGTGGCGTTGACAGCCTTGGTCGGGTCGCCCTGGGTGTCGCGCATCACAAGCTCGATCTTGCGGCCTTTCACGCCGCCCGCGCCGTTGATGGCGTCGACTGCGAAGTTGACGCCGCGGTTGAAGCCGACGGTCGGCGCCGAGCTCGGACCGGTGATCGCCGCGAGGCAACCGACCTTGATCGGTTCCGATTGCGCTGTCGCGGGAGCCGGGAAGGAGAATGATGCCGCGCCCAATGCGCCGGCGCTGCCCAACAAGACGTCACGGCGTGAAATGGCCATGTGATGCACTCCCTGTTTCCCTGTCGGCGCCCGTCGTTGGTTGCGGGACGTCCGTTCATTGTCCGCGCGCTCGGCGGCCGCGGTTTGCAGATTCAAGTTTGGGCCGGATGTGAAGGCGTTGTCCAGTCCCTCGGATGGCATTGCGCCTTGTAGAACTTTCATAGCCGAGGTCGCCGCGTCCAGTGCTCGGCATTGACCGCGCCGACCGGGATCTCGCCGGCAATGATCTTCGCGACCTGGCGCACCGTCTCCGATGATTGATGCTCGATCGCCTGCGGGGTCAGGCCGCCGACATGCGGGGTTGCGATCACATTGCGCAGCTTGGCGAGCTCGGGTGTCGGCATCTGGTCGGGCGCACGGCCAACATCCATCGCCGCGCCGGCAATGCGCCCCGCGCGCAGCGCGTCCGCCAACGCCGTTTCATCGATGAGGTTGCCGCGCGACAGGTTGATGAAGAACGCGTGCCTTTGCATCCGCGCCAAGGCGGCCGGCCCGATCAGGTTCTCGGTCTGCGCATTGGCGATCGCGAGGCAAACGACGTAGTCGGCGCGCGCCAGCAGATCGTCGAGCGGCAGATGCTCGATCGCGGCATCGTCCGGTGTCACGAAGGGATCGGCGACCAGCACATTCATGCCGATCGCCTTGGCGATCCCGGCCAGATAGCGTCCAATACTGCCATAGCCGATGATGCCGACCGTGCTTCCCGACAATTGCCGGCCCATCACGACCTCGGGCGCCCTGCCCGCGTGATAGTCGGACGTCGCCCGCGAGAGGCCGCGCGACAGATCGACCATGAAGCCGAGCGCGAGCTCGGCGACCGACTGAACGAAGCCGGCGCTGGCTTGCGTCACCAGCACGCCCGCGGTCGACGCTGCTGCAACGTCGATGTTGCGGATATCGACCGCGCAGCGCACGAAGGCGCTCAGTCTCGGTAGCCGCGGGAAGATTTCACCGGGTCCCTGGGTCATGCGATCGGCCACGATGATGTCGACATCGCCAGCGGCCTTCACCAGCGCTTCCGCGTCGAGTGCCGCGTCGCCCTCGTGCAGCCTGACGTCGGCGACCGCGCGCAGGCCGCTCAGGCTGCGTTCGCCGTAATAGTCGCGGCGCATCTGCGGGGTATGGGCGAGAAGGACCTTCACGATCGTCTCCCTAATAGCCCAGCGCATGCGGCAGCGCGGTGCTGATGGCGGGCACAAAGGCGATCACCAGCAGGCACAGCAACAGCAGGCCCAGATAGCCTGCGATCGGCTTGATGGTCTGCTCGATCGGCACCTTACCGATCAGGCAGGCGCCATAGAGCCCGAGGCCCAGTGGCGGCGCGAACAGCCCGAGCCCCATCGCGATGACCAGCACGACGCCGAAATGCAGCGGATCGATGCCGAGCTTGACGGCGACCGGCAGCAGCAGGGGCCCGAAGATGATCAGCGCCGCGGCGCCTTCCAGCACCGAGCCCATCACCACCAGCACCAGGATCGACAGCAGCATGAACAGCCAGACGCCATGGCTGCCCGAGATCGCCAGCATGAGCTCACCGACCGCGTGCGGCACCTGTTGCAGCGTCAGGATAAAGGCGAGCGACTGCGCCGCTGCGACGATGAACAGCACCAACCCCGAACGAACGGCCGATTGCACGAAGCAATGCGCGAGGCTCTTCACGCCGAGTTCGCGGAACAGCAGGCTGCCGACGGCAATGGCATAAACCGCGGCGAAGGCCGATATCTCGGTCGCGGTGGCAAAGCCACTCTTGAAGCCGAAGAAGATCATGAAGATCAGCCCGACCGAGGCGACCGCGCCGGTCCACAGCCCCGATACCGCCGCCCGCGACTCGGCTTCGCCGGTCGTCTCGGGACGCTTGCCGAAAATGATCGACACCGCGATCAGCGCCAGCGCCATCAACGCGGCCGGCAGCATGCCGGCGACGAACAGGCCGCCGATCGAGAGGTTGGCGACGAAGCCGAGGATGATCAGGTTGATGCACGGCGGAATCGTCTCGGCCATGACCGCGGAGGCCGCGAGCAGCGCCACCGCGCCGCCCGGGTTCTGCCGCGAGCGACGCGCCGCCGGGATCAGCACCGAGCCGACCGCGGCAACATCGGCCATCTTGGAGCCCGAGATGCCGGAGAACAGCACCATCGACATCACCATCACGACATTGAGCCCGCCGCGCATCCGCCCGACCGCACGCTGCAGCAGCTCGATCAGCCGCACCGACATGCCGTTGGCTTCCATCAGGTAGCCGACCAGGATGAAGAACGGGATTGCCAGCAGCACGAAATTGTCGATGCCGCGCGCCATCTGCTGGGCGAAGATCACGCCGGGCAGCGTGCCCTCCACCCAGATGAAGATCAGCGCAGCCAGCGCCAACGCGAAGCCAATCGGCAATCCGCCGAACAAAGTGAGGAAGAAGCCGATCAGCATCAATGTCTGGGATGACGGCACCGATGACGGTGCGAACGCATCCCACGCCAGATAAAGGCCGACGATGATTGCGGTCGCGACGATGCCGGCCAGCATGTCGCGCAACGGCCGGCCGCAGAGCGTCTCGACGGCGAAGATCGTCATGAACGCGGCGCCGACGCCCATCGGATAGAACGTCCACTCCAGCGGCAGCCCGGAACCGGAGGTCTGGCCGGTGGTCAGCCAGCCCATCTTGATCGCGTGAATGCGACATAGGCGGCGATGATAGCGACGAGCAGCGCACCGACCGCATCGACGACACGCCGCACGCCCGGCGACAGCATGTCGACGAAGAAGGCGACGCCGAGGTTCTCGCTGCGTGCCAGGGCGCTCGCCGCGCCGAAGAAGCTCGACCCGACCATCAGGCCGCGGGCGACGTCGTCGGACCATTCGACCGGCGCGTTGAACAGGAAGCGGGCCAGCACCGAGCCACAGACCACCACCAGATCGGCGGCAAGCAGGATCGCTGCGATCGCGTCGCTGACCACGAGCAGCGGCGCCGTGATCCGATCACCGCTGCGGTCTGTCGCGATTGCGGTGACTGACATGCGCCGGCCTCAGGCCTGGGTGGCGCGGATCAGGTCGACCACGGCCTTGGCTTCGGGCCGCGCCTTGATGAAATTGTCGGTCTGCGGCAGCACGCGCTTGCGAAACGCCTCCTTGTCGCATTCGACGACCGTGACGCCCTTTTCGACCAAGGTCGCCAGCGCCTCCTTCTCCACCGCCAGGCCGTGCGTGCGGGTCTCGATCGCCGCCTTGTTTGCCGCGTCGAGGAAGCCTTCGCGCAGCTTCGGGTCCATGCGGTTGAACGTGGTGTCGCTGAAATAAACCGCGAGCGGCGAGAAGATGTGCTGGGTCAGCGCGTAATGTTTCGCGGTCTCGTAGAACTTGCTGGCCAGGATGGTCGGCGGATCGTGCTCGAGGCCGTCGAGCACCCCGGCCTGTAGCGCGGTGTAGATCTCGCCGAACGCCAGCGGCGTCGCCGCGGCCCCCATCAGGCGCAGGCATTCGGTGATGATCGGATTCGGCAGCGTGCGGATCTTCAGGCCGGCGAGATCTTCCGGCCTCTTCACCGGCTTCTTCGCCAGCACGCTGCGCGCGCCGAAATTATAGGCCCAGCCGATGATGTGGATGCCGGCGCCCTTGAGCAGCGCGGCTTCGATCGGCTTCGCCGCGCCGGCGTCGAACGCCTTGGTCTGCTGCTGATAGCTGGTGAAGAGGTAGCCGAGGTCGAAGGTGCCGACCAGCGGCACCAGATTGGCCGAGATCGACGAGCCCGAGACCATCAGGTCGATCACCCCGAGCTTCACCGAGTTGATGACGTCGATCTCCTGGCCGAGCTGATTGTCGGGAAAGAAGGTGACGTTGATCTGCTCGCCGAGCCCGTTTGCCTTCAGGCTCTTGACGAGGTTGTCGTAGTAGACCCGGCCGTTGGCGTATTTCGGATCGTTGGGCAGCGACGACGAGCACCGCATCTTCATGGTCGCGGCGTCGGCGCGGCCGATGATGGCGGGCGCGGCGGCGAGCCACGCCGCCGATATGACCGATGACCGCAACACAAGGCGGCGGCTCACACGCGTCGACGTCATGATGGTGCTCCTCCCCAGGAACGGATCGTTGTTTTCGCCGCGACACTGGCTGGGCGCGAGCTTGGCAGACCTTTTGTCATAATGTATGACAAATCGAATGCGGTTGTGCAAGAGCGCGCCTCCGGCGGCGCAGCTGCAACCCCAGCGAGGCCTCCGATGTTCCAGACATCCAACGCGTTGCGCCGCAGCGTGCACAGCCAGGTCACCGACCGCGTCGGCGCCAGCATCGTGCGCGGCGAGATCGGCATCGGCGAGACGCTGCCGCCGGAAATGCAGATCTGCGAGATGATGGATGTCAGCCGCACCGTGGTGCGCGAGGCGATGCGCACCCTGACCGGCAAGGGCCTGATCGAGTCGCGGCCCAAGAGCGGCACGCGGGTGCGGCCGCCCGAGCAGTGGAATCAGCTCGATCCCGACGTGCTGCGCTGGCATCTTGAGACCGCCGAGATCGATCGCTATCTGGCCAAGCTGTTCCAGCTGCGCGCCGCGGTCGAACCGGCGGCGGCGGCGCTCGCGGCGATCCATGCCGGGCCCGACGACATCGCCCGCATCCGCGCCGGATGCGACGGCATGGACGCCGCCACGACCAACGAGGAGTTCGTCACGGCCGACATCGCGTTCCATCAGGCAATCTATTTCGCGACCCGCAATGAGTTCTTCTGGCCGATCGCGCAGATGTTCGAGATCACGCTGCGCCAGAGCTTCACCATCGCAGCACCCGGCTCGCACCGGCCGCGGGCCCTGATCGAGCACCGCGCAGTGCTGGACGCGATCGTGGCCGGCGATGCCGAAGCGGCGCGCGAGGCGACGGAGGTGCTGCTGAAGCATTCAGCCGCCGATCTGGTGCGGATTCGCGGCCGGGAGTTTGAGGAAACGCCGGGCAGACCTGCGCGCAAGCGGTGACGAGTGCCCGCGCCTTCCCGCAACGAGGATGGTTCTAGATTCGCCCGTCAAACAGCAAGTTCGGTGTCGCGACCACCGCGTTCGTCAGGACTCGGTCTTGGAAAACTTCCGGCCGATGACGACGTGCGCGCCATCGGCCTCGATCCACTCGTCGTGCAATTCCCCCTCGGCAACCGAGAAGACCTGTCCTGAACGATAGGCAACCGGCTCGCCGGTCTGCCTGACAACAAACGTTCCGGAGATGACGAGACCGCGGATCTCGAAATGATGCCGGTGGCGTCCCTTGCCGGGCCGGGGATCAAGCTTCTCGTGACCGATCTCCTGGAAACCGTCGGCCTTCAGTTGCTCCTCGAACTCGTGTGCGTTCATGACCGCTCTCCCGTCCGCCCCTGCGATTTCAGAACGATAACGCCGTTTTGCGCGAACTGGCAAACGGCCGCACTATTTCGACCGCGCCACCGTGGTGCCGTCCCAATCCTCGTCGGTCGGATGGTCGAGCTGATGCCGGCATCGCGCGATCATCAGCGCAGACGCCGCATCGGCGCCGCGCAGGTGCTGCGCCATCTCGAAGCCAGCCGTCGCGGCGGCGAAATCGCCGACGCGCCAGGCCGCGAGCCCGGCCTCGTAAGACGCGATCCAGTCGCGCGCGATCGCGCCCTCGCCGGCCATCGCGATCAGCTCGTAGATCTCCAGCCCGCCGGCGCGGCCATAGACGGCGAGCCGGTCGAGCTCGCGGACGACGATGCGATCACCCGCCAGGCGCCGGGTCTCCGGACCGATGATGATGGTCGATCCATAGACCTTGTTGGTGCCTTCGAGGCGGCTTGCGATGTTCACGGCATCGCCGATCACGGTGTAGTTGAGCCGCACCTCCGAGCCGATATTGCCGACCAGCATGTCCCCGGAATTGATGCCGATGCGGATCGTGATCGGATCGCCCTTGTCGTCGGCGAGGCCGGCCTGCGCGACCGCGCGCTGACAGGCCAGCGCGGCACGGCAGCAGTCCACGGCGTGGTCGGGATTGGCCGCCGGTGCACCCCAGAATGCCATGACGGCATCGCCGATAAACTTGTCGATGGTGCCGCCGTCCTGCTGGATCGCCGCCGAGACGACGTCGAAATAGCGCGACAGCAACGGGATGATGCGGTCACCCAGCCGTTCCGACATGCCGGTGAACCCGGCGAGGTCGATGAACATCACGCTCATCGGCCGCACCGCGCCGCCAAGCCGCGCGCCGTCGCCGTCGCTGACCAGCCGCCGCACCAGATCGGCGGGGATGTATTTGCGGAAGGCGGCAAGCCCCTGCGCCATGTCGCCGATCGCACCCGAGAGGTTCTCGATCTCGGCGAGGCGCGACGGATGCCGCGCGACCTTGTCGAGGTCGAAGCGCTCGACATGCCTGATCTCGCCGACCACCTTGATCAGTGGCGCCGCGATCAGGCGCTGCGCCAGCCAGGCCGACAACAGCCCGGCGGCAACGATCAGCGCCGCCAGCCCGATCAGGAGGTTGCGGATCGTCATCTGCACCGGGCCGAGGAATTCGGCTTCCGGCACCACCGTCACCAGCGACCAGCCGGGAAATGAAATCGGCGTCAGCACGGCCTGGTAGGCGAGCCCGTCGCGCGTCACCTGCGAGCGATACACCTCGCCCTCGCCCGGATTGTAGGCATGGCCGGCCTGTCGAATTGCATCGACCGCGACCGGCAGCAGCGGATGGTCGGTCTTCAGCGCGTTGAGCTCGTCGGCATTCGGATCCGGCGCGGCGATCACCCCGCCGTCGCGATCGAGCAGGAAGGCGCCGGCGGATTTGCCGACCGTGAGCTGCGACAGGAAATTCGACACCCGGGTCAGCTCGATGATGATCGCGAGCACGCCGCTGCGCTTGCCGTCGACGTCGATCGGCGTCGCCAGCATCGCGGCCAGCCGTTCGCCGCGGGGTAGCGTGGTCAGCGTCGACCAGTGCTCGTCGCTGGCCTCGATCGCCTCGCGAAACCAGGGCTGATCGGTGACGAGATACTTGCTGTCCTCGATGGTGCTGTTCCTGAGCTTGATGTCGTTGCCGGCATAATCGTACTGATCGGCGCGCAATTTGCGGTCGGGCGTGATGGTCAGCATCTCGACGCCGGATTCACCGAGCTTGTGCCCGGCAAAGAACGAACCGTCCGGCCAGCCGAACGCGACCCATGAGATGGTCGGCTGCGCCTGCAATTGCGACAGGAACACGAACTCGCGCTTGCGCGCATCGTGGCCGTCCAGCACCTGCTCGGTCAGCAACGTCCGTACCGCGGTCATCGATGACCGCGCCTCGGTCGTGATCGATTGCAGTTCGTCGCCGACCGCGGAGACGATCTGGTCATTGATGGTGTTGGCGAGCGTCTCGCTGACCCGTTGTGCAGTGCGCCACCATAACAGATGCACGCCGACGGCGCTGACCACGATCGAGGCCAGCACGAGGGCGGAGATGGCGCTGCGGATGCCGATGCGCATCGTTGGGGTCCCAATCAGCGGTTTCATGAGCACTACGAAACATATCCGCGATTGTTTCACCAGGCGAAGCGCCGCGTGCGGCCCGGACACGGGCCTGTGACCATAGTTGAAGGCCGGGCCGACGAAACTTCTGGATTGTTGGCCGCGTACACGCCAAGACAGGACAGTTACCTCGAAGGTTCATTGATGCACGACGTCTCGATCCCGGCGGCCTTGATCGCCGGCCTAGTCAGCTTCCTGTCGCCCTGCGTGCTGCCGCTGGTGCCGCCCTATCTGATCTATTTGACCGGCGCGACCATCGAGCAGGTCAATCAGGACGGCGCCACCGCGTCCTCCAAGCGCGCGGTGATGACGGCGGCGCTGATGTTCGTGCTCGGCTTCTCCACGGTGTTCGTCGCGCTCGGCGCCAGCGCATCCCTTGTCGGCGGACTGGTCCGCGCCTGGTCGGCCGAGCTCTCGATCCTGGCCGGCATCGTCATCATCATCATGGGCCTGCACTTCCTCGGCATCACAAGGATCGGCCTGCTGATGCGCGAAGGCCGGCTGACCGCGCCGAAGCCGATCGGGCTGTGGGGCGCCTATGTCATGGGCCTGGCGTTCGCGTTCGGCTGGACGCCGTGCATCGGCCCGATCCTTGCCGCGATCCTCTCGATTGCCGCCTCGCAGGCCACCGTGACCAAGGGCGCCGGCCTGCTCGCGGTCTATTCCGCCGGGCTCGGCATCCCGTTCCTGCTCGCGGCGGTCATGGTCGAGCAGTTCTCTTCGCTGTTCGCGCGGATGAAGCGCCATCTCGACAATGTCGAGCGCGTGATGGGCGTGCTGATGGTGATCACCGGCATCGGCTTCCTGACCGGCGCGGTGTCGGGCGTCAGCGTCTGGCTGCTGGAAACCTTCCCGGCGTTGCAAAATATCGGCTAGCCGCCCGTAACAAGCGGACGACCGCAGCGAAACTCCTGCCATGAGACGGCCGTAGCTGGTGACCGGCGCCGGTTGACGCGAACCCGCATCAGCACCGGCTCCGGCCGCGGGACGACGTATTCGGGAGGGGTATCCGATGAATTCCATCGTCAACCTGCTGATTCTGCTGCCGGCGCGGATCGCCGCGCATTTCGCCTGGGCCGGACCGCTGATCATGCGGATCGTCGTCGGCTACACCTTCATGCTGGCCGGCTGGGGCAAGCTCACCAACCTCGCCCAGGTCACCGAGAATTTCGTCGGCTGGGGCATTCCATTCCCGACCATTCTCACGCCCTTTGTTTCCGGCGTCGAATGCTTCGGCGGCGCCATGCTGATCCTCGGCCTGTTCACCCGGATTCCCGCCGCGATGCTCGCGGTGGTGATGGTGGTCGCGATCAAGTCGGCGAAATGGGGTGACGTCGATTCGCTAGAGACGCTGCTCGGCTTCGAGGAGGCGACCTATTTCGCCGCCTTCATGTGGCT
>CALRXG020000061.1:0-19228 GCA_943372075.1 Bordetella parapertussis
ATCAATGAGTTTCAAGAAATTCGACCAGCAGACATTCATCGTCGATAGTGCGAACGCATATACCAACCGGCAGATCTCCAAGCGCGAATTCCTGCGCAGGATGGGATTGGCGGGCGTCGGCTTTTCAGCCTTCGGTCTCGGCATGCTCGGCAATCCGCGCGGCCTGCGCCGGGGCAGCAGTTTGATCGGCACCGAGGCCTATGCCGACGGCCTGCCGGACAACCAGGCCAAATGGCTGAAGGATGTCGGCAGCAAGTTCAAGGGCGCCAAGATCCGCTACTCGACCGAATCGACGCCGCCGTCGGTGGTGCTCAACCAGATCAAGAAGGAGTTCACCGATCCGACCGGCATCGAGGTCGAGGTCGAGATCGTGCCGCTCGAGCAGGTGCTCGCCAAGGCGACGCAGGACGTGCAGGGCCAGCTCGGCTCCTACGATCTCTATTATCTCGATCAATCCTGGATTTCGATGTTCCAGCCGGATTGCATCGATCCGGTCGCCTACTACAAGGACAAGCCCGAGCTTGCGATGCCCGATTTCGATTGGGATGATTTCTCCAAGCCGCTGGTCAAGAATGTCGCCCAGGTCGAGGGGCAGTGGATGGGCATCCCCTTCGACATTCCGATCTTCACCCTGATGTACCGCAAGGACATCCTGGAGAAGCACAAGATCGCGGTGCCGACCACCTACGAAGACTTCCTGGCGGCCGCGAGGCAGATCAGCGAGGCCGAGAAGAGCAATGGAATCTTCGGCACCGGCTTGCAGGCGAAGTCGGGCCACTATTCGCTGGAGTGCGACTGGAGCCAGGCGGTGTGGGGCCATGGCGGCTCGATCTTCAACAAGAACAAGAAATTCTCGGGCAATGACGAACAGGGCGTTGCCGGATTGAAATGGTACCAGGAGCTCCTGAAGGTGTCGCCGCCGAACTCCACGGCATCGACCTGGGATGGCCAGTTCGAGATGATGCATTCCGGCCAGGTGGCGCTGGTGCAGAGCTGGGACGAATTCTTCCCGGGTCTCGATGCGGACGACTCCAAGGTCAAGGGTCTGTGGGAGCCGGCCAAGCCGCTGACCGCGAAGAAGCTGCGCGCGCCGGCCGATGCCGGCTTCAACGAGCAGCCGAATCTCGGCCATCAGGGCGGCTCGTGCATCTCGCTGTCGAAATACTCCAAGAACAAGGAAGCGGCGTGGATCTTCATGCAGTGGGGTTGCTGCAAGGAGATCATGACACGCTGCACGCTGCTTGGCGGCTTTGCGCCGATGCGGAACTCGTCGTTCGCCGATCCGCGCGTCAAGGCCAAGGCCAAGGTCGGCCCGGGCACGACGCGGCATCTCGAAACGGTGAAATGGGTGATCGACAACGCCATGGCCACCGAGCCGCATATGGCGCTGTGGGCCGGCCTGTCGACCAACGAGATTCCGACCGAGCTCGGCAAGCTGCTCACCGGCCAGGCCTATGGCGGCGATCCGCAGAAATGCATGGACGCCCTGGCGAAGGACATCGACGCCAAGGTGAAGGATGCCGGCCTGCTCTGAGGCCAGCGGTGCAAAAGTTCGCGAAGGCGGCGCAGGTCGCCTTCGCTTCTTTTGAAGCGAGATGGAATGACCCAGGATCTGGTGATCGGCATCGACAGCTCGACCTCCGCGACCAAGGCGATCGCCTGGGACCGGAGCGGCCGTGCCATTGCGGAGGGGCGCAAGGGCATCGGCCTCGCCAACCCGCAGCCGGGATATTTCGAGCAGAACCCGGATGACTGGTGGGATGCGGCGGCGGCCGCGCTGCGCAGCATCACCGATCAGGTCGATGCCAAGCGGATCGCCGCCGTGGCGATCTCCAATCAACGCGAGACCTTCAGCGCGTTCACCGAGGACGGGACCGCGATCAGGCCCGGCATGACCTGGCTCGACGAGCGCGCGCGTCCCCAGGTGGTTCGCTTCGGTCAATCCTTCGGGGCCGAGCGTGTTCATGCGATTTCCGGCAAGCCGCTCGATGTTCTGCCATGCCTCTATCGCATCATCTGGATGGCGGAACAGGAGCCCGAGATCTTCGCGCGTGCGGCGCGGTTCGCCGAAGTCCACGGCTATCTGACGCATTGCCTGACCGGCCAATGGCGGACATCGACGGCATCGGCCGATCCCACCGGCTTGCTCGACATGACGAGCGGTCTCTGGTCAGAAGCTATCCTCGATGCAGCGGGTATCGCGATCGGGAAATTGCCGGCGCTGGCCCGGCCCGGCGCCCGGATGGGAGAGGTCACGCACGCGGCGGCCGCCTTTACCGGCCTGTCGGCGGGCACAGCCGTCATCGCCGGCGGTGGTGACGGTCAGTGTGCCAGCACCGGCGCCGGCGTGACGTCTCCGGGAAGCGCCTACATCAATCTGGGCACCGCGGTGGTCTCGGGAAGCTACGGCCGCAACTACGCTTACGACCGCGCGTTTCGTACCGAGAAGGCGGTGTGTGACGATGGCTACATCTACGAGCAGTGCATCCGCACCGGAACGTTTCTGATCGACTGGATGGCGCGCGAGATGCTCGGTGCCGATCCGGCGGCGCAGCGAAACATCTTCAAGGCGCTGGAGGCTGAGGCGGCGGCGTGCCCGATCGGGGCGGGGGGCGTCGTGGTGCTGCCGTATTGGCTCGGCTGCATGACGCCCTATTGGGATCCCTATGCACGTGGCGTGATCGCGGGATTGTCGGGCTCGACCCGGCGTGGCGCGATCTATCGTGCCTTGCTGGAAGGGATCGCGCTCGAGGTCGCCGGCCAGATCGAAAGGATCGTGGCGGTGACCGGAGGCGAGATCAGCCAGCTCGCGGCTATCGGAGGCGGTTCGGACAGCGATTTGTGGCTGCAGATCCTGGCCGATGCGTCGGGGCGTCCGGTGTGCCGATCGCCGGCACGCGAAGCATCGTCGCTTGGCGCTGCGATCGCGGCCGCCAAGGGAGCGGGCTGGTATGGCACGATCGCCGAAGCCGCCGCGGCGATGACCAAACCGCCCGCAAGGATATTCCAGCCCGAACCGAGGAATGTTGCGCGTTACGCCGAGTTTCGCGCCATCCATGCC
Organism: Bordetella parapertussis; assembly: GCA_943372075.1. Lineage (GTDB taxonomy): Bacteria > Pseudomonadota > Alphaproteobacteria > Rhizobiales > Xanthobacteraceae > Bradyrhizobium. Next base: position 3,062 of record CALRXG020000061.1, read on the forward strand.
GACCTCTGGCCAAAACTCCTCGACTGGAACGCCCGCCTGGCGGCGTTTGCGGAAGACGTGCCGTCATGAAGCCGATTGCAAGTTTTCCTGACGAGGCCGCCCGCCGTGCCGTCTGCGTGCTGACCGACATCGACGATACGCTGACCACCGATGGTCAGCTCCCTGCGGCTTCCTATGCCGCGCTGGAGCGGTTGCGCGGTGCCGGCCTCGCGGTGGTCCCGGTGACCGGCCGGCCTGCGGGCTGGTGCGACATGATTGCGCGGTTCTGGCCGGTCGACGGCGTGATCGGCGAGAACGGCGCGTTCTATTTCCGGCACGATCCGGTGGCGCGCAAAATGGTTCGCAAGTTCATCGCGACCGAGGCGGAGCGCGCCGCCAATCGCCGCAGATTGCTGGCGCTCGGCGAGCGGATCCTGTCCGAGGTCCCGGGTGCGGCGATCTCCGCCGATCAGCTCTACCGCGAAGCCGATCTTGCGATCGACGTGTGCGAGGACGTGCCGCCGCTGCCGCGCGCCGCCGTCGACAAGATCGTCTATCTGTTCGAGAACGCCGGCGGCATCGCCAAGGTCTCCTCCATCCATGTCAACGGATGGTTCGGCCGCTATGACAAGCTGGCGATGACCCGGATTTTTCTGCGCGATAGGCTCGGCCTCGATCTCGACGAGGCGAGGGATCGTATCGTGTTCTGTGGCGACAGCCCGAACGATGCGCCGATGTTCGGCTTCTTTCCCTATGCCTGCGGCGTCGCGAATGTGCGGGATTTCGAGGGCGCGATGGCCGCGGCTCCAGCCTTCGTTGCCAGCAAGCGGGGTGCCGAAGGCTTCGTCGAGATTGCCGAGCGGATATTGTCGGCGAGGGCAGCCGCATAGCGGGAAGGTCAAGGCATGGCATCGGTCACAATCAGCAACGTGCGCAAGTCCTACGGCGGCTTCGAGGTTCTCCACGGCGTCGATCTCTCCATCGCCAATGGCGAGTTCGTCGTGCTGCTGGGTCCCTCGGGTTGCGGCAAGTCGACCCTGCTGCGGATGGTCGCCGGCCTCGAGGCGATCACCGCGGGCGAGATCAGCATCGGCAACGTCGTGGTCAACGATCTGCACCCGAAGGATCGCAACATCGCGATGGTGTTCCAGAACTACGCGCTCTACGCGCACCTGACCGTGTTCGACAACATGGCGTTCTCGATGCAGCTCAAGAAGCGCCCGAAGGAGGAGATCCGGCGCAAGGTGGAGTGGGCGGCGTCGATCCTCAACCTCACGCCCTATCTCGATCGCCAGCCGCGGCAGCTGTCGGGCGGCCAGCGCCAGCGCGTGGCGATGGGACGTGCGATCGTGCGCGATCCCTCCGTGTTCCTGTTCGACGAGCCCTTGTCCAACCTCGACGCCAAGCTGCGTGTGCAGATGCGCACCGAGATCAAGGAGCTGCATCACAAGCTTGCGACCACCACGATCTATGTCACGCACGACCAGATCGAAGCCATGACGATGGCCGATACGATCGTGGTCCTGCGCGACGGCATGATCGAGCAGATCGGCAAGCCGCTCGAGATCTACGATCGCCCGGCAAATCTGTTTGTCGCCGAGTTCATCGGGTCGCCCGCGATGAACTTCCTGTCCGGCGAGGTTGCCGCGGAGGCGGGACGGCCGGTCGTGCGTGCCAACGGCGTCACGCTGCCGCTGCCTCCCGGCGCGAACGTCGCCGCGGGGCAGGTCGTCAAGTACGGGATTCGACCCGAGCATCTGCGGCCCGGCACCGGCAGCGAGGGCATCCCCGCCAAGGTTTCCGTGGTCGAGCCGACCGGTCCCGAGATTCACATTTATGCCGATCTCGGCGGGCAGGAGGTCTGCGCCATCACGCAGGATCGCCTTGAGCTGTCGCCGGACGACGTGATCAGGCTGGTGCCGGCGCTCGACAGGATCCGCCTCTTCGATCCCGCGACAGGCAAGGTCATCAATGGCTCCGATGAGTCCAAGCCTCGGACCCTGATGCGGGCCTAGCTCGCCGGGTCGCCTCGCAGAAACGAAGAAGAATATGGAGGAGACCATGGTGGACTATGTCATTGTGGGCGCCGGCTCTGCCGGATGCGTCCTGGCAAACCGCCTGTCGGCTATCCCGGAGAACCAGGTCGTTCTGCTCGAGGCAGGCGGCAAGGACAGCAGTCCCTTCATCCAAATGCCGGCGGGATATCTCGCGCTGATGAAATCCGGCAGCGTCGATTGGCACTACCACACCGATCCGCAGCCGCATCTGGACAATCGGGTGCTGTTCTGGCCGCGCGGCAAGGTGCTGGGCGGATCAAGCTCCATCAACGGCATGGTCTACATCCGCGGCCATGCCTCCGACTATGACATGTGGGCGCAGCTCGGCAATCGCGGCTGGTCCTACGCCGACTGCCTGCCGTATTTCATCCGCTCCGAAGGCCGCCAGTTGGGAGCCGATGATTATCACGGCGCCGACGGTCCGCTGCGCACCAGCCGGCTGCCGGAATTGACCCATCCCTTGACCAGGGCCTGGTTCGAGGCCGGCAAGCAGGCCGGCTATCGCGCGACCGATGATTTCAACGGCGCCGAACAGGAAGGCTTTGGTCCGGTCGATTCGACGATCGCCGACAACAAGCGCGCCAGCGTTGCGCGCTGCTATCTGCATCCGGTGATGAACCGTCCCAATCTCACGGTGATCACCAAGGCGCTGGCCTCGCGTATCCTGGTCGAGCGCGGACGCGCCGTCGGCGTCGAATACATCAAGGGCGGCCAGGTCCACACGCTGCGGGCCGAACGCGAGGTGATCCTGGCCGGCGGTGCGATCAACTCGCCGCAACTGTTGCAGCTGTCGGGCATCGGCGACGGCGATCATCTGCATTCGCTCGGCATCAAGGTCGAGCACGAGCTCAAGGGCGTCGGGCAGAATCTGCAGGATCACCTCGCCTGCGGCGTGAAGCAACGCTGCACCCAGCCGATCTCGTTCCTCAAACATACCAAGCCGCTCGGCGCCACCGCGGCCTTCATCCAATATGTGCTGACCAGAACCGGTCCCGCGACATCGCACGGACTGGAGGCGATGGCGTTCCTCAAATCGCAGACCGATCTGGTGGCCCCGGATCTTCAGTTCTTCTTCGTGCTGCTGATCTATGGCGACCATGGCCGCAAGATCGTCAACGAGCACGGCTTCATGGCCTATTTCAACATTGCGCGCCCCGAGAGCCGCGGCTCGATCATGATCACATCGACCGATCCTCTCAAGCATCCGGCGATCCGCCCGAACTACCTGCAGGCGCCGGAGGATGTGCGGAACATGCGCGACGGCATCAGGGTCGGCCGCGAGATCATCGCCCAGAAGGCGTTCGATCCCTATCGTGGCGAGGAATACGCGCCGGGTTCGCGCGCGACGTCGGACGCCGATATCGACCGCTATGTGCGCGAGAGCTGCGAAACCATCTATCATCCGGTCGGCACCTGCAAGATGGGGTCCGATCCGCTCGCCGTCGTTGACGACCAGCTTCGCGTGCATGGCCTGCATGGCTTGCGGGTGATCGACGCCTCGATCATGCCGCGGCTGGTGTCGGGCAACACCAACGCGCCGACGGTGATGATCGCAGAGAAGGGCGCCGACTTCATCCTCGGCCGCCAGCCGCTCGCGGCGACGAACGCCACCGGCGCCGGTCTGCGGCAGGCGAGCCTGTAGCCGCGCTCAGCGGCTGGCGGTGAGTTGCTGGCGATAGCGCTCGGCATCCCAGTTGAGCAGCGCGTTCTCGTTCTGCTCCGTCAGATAATGGATCGGCGCGTTGGGTGGCAGGCGGCAGGTCACCAGCGCAAGGCAGCTCAGCATCGCTTCGGCGCCGGCGCTGGCGTCCTTGCGGATGACGCTGCCGATCCCGGGGATCAGGATGGCGACCGGCGGCGGCCCGTCGGTCTTCTTCGAGTCCGCCGCGCGGAGACTGCCGCCGTGCTCGAGGATCGGCATCGCGCGTCCCAGGAACACGACATGGTCGGGATAGAGCGAGCCGCCGGTGGCGACCGCGAGATTGTGCCGATCGGTGGCGATGCCATGGCAGCGTGGATCGGATGGCACCCGATAGTCGGTGCCGGCGCAGATGCTGCGCAGCGCGTCGTGATCGGCCGCCAACGCGTCACGCGGTGTCAGCGCGAGGCGCTGCTCGACGTCGGCCACCAGGGCTTCCGCCGCCTCGCAGGTCGTGGCGCCGACGACGAGGCCGTGATTGCCGAGGATCAGGACATCGACGGGTTCGCGCGCGATCGCCGCGCTCACCGCCTGGGCCAGCGGCAATCCCGGATGACAATAATCGAGATAGCGCCAGTTGAGGCCGGCGAGCCGGCGTGTGAGCTCGGAGGGCGAGTCGGTCCGCACCGCCCAGGCGATCGTGTTGACGGAGTGGACGTGCAGCACCACCGGATGCGGCATCAGCGCATGCAGCGAGGTCTCGATCGAGGCGCGCGATGTCGTCGTGGCGCCCGGGGCGAGCGGCACGCGTTCGTCGCCCTGCTCCAGCGCGGCGAGCGCGGCCGACAGCGCGACCGGGACGAAGATGTCCTTGTCGTTGGCATCGGACAGCCAGGTGCCGGAGGCCTTCACCCACAGCGTGTCGCCATCCTTTACCGATGAATTGCCGCCGGCACCCTGCACCAGCAGCATGTTGCTGCCGACACGCGCCGACATCTCGCGGAGGTCATTGATCTGAGCGGGCTGTTGCATGGTGCGGATCTCACCAGATGAGGTGCGTCATGGTCCAGTGCGGCGCGCGTGAATCATGGTCGGACAATCGTCCGGCATCGTCGCGATGCACGCCGGCGCGCAGGAACAACGTCAGCATTCCGGCTGCGCGTCCGCCGGCGACGTCGTGGTCGAGGGAATCGCCGACCATCAGCACGCGCGCCGGCGCCGGATGGCCGAGCTGATCAAGTGCTGTGGCGAAGATCGGCGCATGCGGCTTGCCGACAAAGCTGACGCGACCGCCGAGGCTCTCATAGAAGCGCGCCAGCGCGCCGGGCGCCGGGATCAATCCTTGCGCGCCGAACATGGTCAGATCGGGATTGGCGCACAGCATCGGCACACCGCGCGCTGCGGCTACGGCTAGGCATTGCCGCCAATGTTCGGGCTCAGCCGCGGCATCGTCGAGGCCCGCGAGCAGGATCAAATCGGCGTTCTCCACGTCGTCCGCGACGGCAAGATTGAGCCCGTCGATGATGGTGCGGTCACCGCCGCGTGTGATCAGGAAGCAAGTGTGGCCCAGCTCGTTGAACGGTGGGTGCGCGCGCGTCTTCAAGCCGATCCAGGTGGCTTCGCCCGATGTGAGGATGCCGTCGTAAGTGTCCGGTCGCAAACCCAGAGCGGCGAGACGTTTCGCATTGCTGTCCGCGCGCTTGCCGGAGTTCGACAGCACCACCACGCGCTTGCCGGCCTGGCGCAGCCGCGCCAGACAGTCGAGTGCAGCCGGAAAGATCGCCTGTCCCTCGTGCAGCGTGCCCCATTGATCGAGCAGCACGTGATCGAACCGGTCGATGATGGCATGAAGGCCGTCGATGTCGATGGGGCGCTGCTTCATGCCGGGCCGCCCCGCAGCGCCAGCAACGCCGCGCCATAGCTCGCCTCGGTCTGCTTGGCGACCGTCACGGGAACGCCGAGCGCGCGGTGCCTGATCTCGGTCCACGCCGCGTTCCTCGCACCGCCGCCGATGCTGATCACGCGGCGCAGCCGCGGCGCGCCGAGTTGGGAGAGTTGCCGATAGGCCAGCGCCTCGACCGACGCGATGCCCTCTAGCAACGCCTGGAAGAAGCGACAGTCCTCCGCTGGCCGCGGTGTAACGCGTGGTGGCATCGCCGGATCGGCGATCGGAAATCGCTCGCCGGGCTTGGCCAGCGGATAATAGTCGAGACCGGTCGGCGCCTCCGGTTGCAATCGCGGCGTCAGGCGCTCCATGTCGGCGGCGCTGAAATGGGCCAGCAGCGCGCCGCCGCCGGTGTTGGAGGCGCCGCCGGCAAGCCAGCGCTCGCCGAGCCGGTGCGAATAGACGCCCTGGCTCGCGGCAAAGATCGGCTGCGTCGCCAGCAGCTTGACCACCAGCGTGGTGCCAAGCGAGGTGACGGCATCGCCCGGCGTGTCGGCGCGGGTAGCGATGAAGGCGGCGACGCCATCAGTGGTGCCGGCGGCGATCCGCGCCGATGGCGGCAGGCCGAGCGTGGCCGCAATGGTGCGATCGATCTCGGCAAACGCTGTTCCCGGCACCAGCACCTTCGGCAGCAGGTCGCGCGGCACGGCGAGGTGATCGAGCCAGGCCGGCCATGTCCGCGTCACCGGATCATAGCCGAGCTTGAGCGCGTTGTTCTCGTCGCTGACGCCATGATGTCCGGCCAGCCGGCCCGCAATCCAGTCAGCCTGATGCACGGCAAAGCGTGCGCCGCGCGCGCTATCTTCGTTCAACAGATGCAGCAGCTTGGCCAGCGCGCTGCTCGCGCCATGCGCGCCGCTCTCGGCCGGCGCCACAGCCGCGATCCGTACGGCTTCCCCTGAAGCGCGCGCATCGTTGTACATCAGTCCCGGCGTGAGCGGCCGTCCGTCGGCATCGACGAGCAAGAGGGTGCCGGACGTGCCGTCGACGGATATGCGCTCGACGCTTGCGAGATCGATCCTGGTGCCGAGCCTGCCGATCGCAGCAAGCGTCGCCTGCCACCACAGTTCCGGGTCCTGATCGATCGCGTTGCCGTCCTGTCGCGGCAGCGGCAGCGCAGTCGATTCCATGCCCTGGATCTCTCCGCGCGCATCGATCGCGCAGGCGCGCACGCCACCGGTGCCAACGTCAATTCCGAGGAACAAGCCTGCCATCAGACCTCACCACGATCGCTTCGGAACACGGTGCCGGCAACTCCGTTCACGGGCACCACTGCACTGCAGCACGTTTGGGGGATTGACGTCCCGTTCTGCGTCTGCAATTTTTTGCAGTATCTGAAGAATTTTGCAAGCGGGCTTTTGCGGCGTGGTGACCTCCTCCGACAGGGTGCCGATGATCGACGGCGAAGCCTCGCTGGCGACCCGCGCGGCGTGGCTGTATTTCGCCGCTGGCCTGACCCAGTCCGAGGTCGCAGAACGGCTCAACATCCAGAGCACCAAGGCGCACCGGCTGATCGCGCGCGCGAGCCGCGAAGGCATGATCCGCGTCTTCGTCGAGGGGCCGGTGGCCGAATGCGTGGCGCTGGAGAACGTGCTGGCCGAGCGCTTCGGCCTGGGCTTCTGCCGCGTCGCGCCCGATCTCGGCGAAGGCGACTGGCCGCTGAAGGCGCTCGCACTCGAAGGGGCGAGCTTCCTGCGGCAGATCCTCGAGCGCGGCGAGCACAAGATCATCGGCGTCGGTCACGGCCGCACGCTGGCAGCCGTGGTCGAGCAATTGCCGCAGACTCCGGCCCGCGACGTGCAGTTCGTCTCGCTGCTCGGTGGCCTGACGCGCAAGTTCGCCGCCAATCCGTTCGATGTGATTCATCGGCTGGCCGAGCGGACAGGGGCTGAAGCCTATCTCTTGCCGGTGCCGGTGTTCGCCAATTCGGTCGCCGATCGCGCGGTGCTGATGCAGCAATACGGCATCGCCGATGTGTTCGCGCTCGCGCGGCGCGCCTCGCTGCTGTTCGTCGGCATCGGCCAGATCCACAGCGACGGGTTCCTGGTCTCGAGCGGAATGATCAAGCCGGACGAGGTCGTGGAGTTGAAGCGGGCGGGAGCCTGCGCCGACCTGCTCGGGCGCTTCTTCAGCGCCGATGGTCAGGTGCTGGACCTCGATCTCTCAGCGCGTGCCACCTCGATGACGCCCGCAGACCTCAGGGCGCATCGCATCGTCGCGATCGGCGGTGGGCTCGCCAAGGTGGCCGCGTTGCGCGCAGTGCTGCGCAGCGGCCTGCTGCACGGCCTCATCATCGATGAAGTGACCGCGCAGGCACTCGTGACCGACAAACCGGAGACAACATCCGGCAAGACCAAGACCAAAGGTCGTAAGGGAAAGTAAACGCGCACAATGGGAGGTTACAATGTTCGATCGAGAGAAGAACCTATTCGACTCCTACGCCGCCAAGCGCATCAGCCGGCGTGATCTGCTCGATGGCGCTGCCAAGCTCGGCATCGCCGGCGCCGCGGCCAGTGCGGGTTTCGCATCCGCAGTGTCGCGGGCGATGGCGGCGGATTTCAACTGGAAGGCCTACAGCGGCAAGTCGGTCAAGCTGCTGTTGAACAAGCATCCCTATGTCGATGCGATGATCGGTGACCTCGAAGCGTTCAAGACGCTGACCGGGATGAACGTCACCTACGATATCTTTCCGGAGGACGTCTATTTCGACAAGGTGACGGCGGCGCTGTCGTCGAAATCAGACCAGTACGATGCCTTCATGACCGGCGCCTACATGACCTGGACCTACGGTCCGGCCGGCTGGATCGAGGATCTCAACGCCTACATCAAGGACCCTGCCAAGACCAATCCGGCGTTTGCCTGGGACGATGTGCTGCCCGGCCTGCGCGCCTCGACGGCCTGGGACGGCGTCGCCGGCTCCGAGCTCGGTTCGGGCAAGGCCAAGCAGTGGTGCATTCCATGGGGCTATGAGCTCAACAACATCACATACAACCGCAACATCTTCGACAAGGTCGGCGTCAAGCCGCCGAAGAATCTCGACGAGATGCTCGAGGTTGCCGCGAAGGTCACCAAGGACGCCGGCGGTCCATATGGCATCGGCGTGCGCGGCTCGCGCTCCTGGGCGACCATCCATCCCGGATTCCTGTCGGCCTATTCGAATTTCGGCCAGAAGGACTTCGTGATGGAGGGCGGCAAGCTGAAGGCCGCGATGAACACCAAGGCGTCGAAGGATTTCCACGAGAAATGGGTCAAGATGATCCAGGGCTCGGGTCCGAAGAACTGGTCGACCTACACCTGGTACCAGGTCGGCACCGATCTCGGCGCCGGCGCCTCCGGGATGATCTTCGATGCCGACATCCTCGGTTATTTCATGAACGGCGGCGACAACAAGGAGAAGGGGCATCTCGGCTACGCGCCGTTCGCCGCCAACCCGGCGGCCAAGGCGCCGACACCGAATGTCTGGATCTGGTCGCTCGCGCTCTCGAGCTTCTCCAAGCAGAAGGATGCGGCGTGGCTGTTCATGCAGTGGGCGGCTTCGACCGAGCACGGCCTGTTCGGCGCCCGCAAGATGGACTTCGTCAATCCGGTCCGCGCCTCGGTGTGGAAGGACAGCGAGTTCCGCGACCGCATCGCGAAGTCGTATCCGGGCTATCTCGAGCAGCATGACGTCTCCTCGCCAGGCGCCAAGATCTACTTCACCGCGCAGCCGCTGTTCTTCGACCTGACGACCGAATGGGCCGCCTCGCTGCAGAAGATGGTGGCCAAGGAAGTCAGCGTCGACGAAGGTCTCGACAAGCTCGCCGAGAGCATCAACCGCCAGCTCAAGCAGGCGGGCCTCGGGTGAACACCTTGCGTGGTGCCCGGATTCCTCCGCACCACGACAACCCGCCGGTTCGGATCGCGCTCCGATCCGAACCGGCGATGTTGCAGCGAACAAGTGAGCTCCCGTTGTCATGAGCATGGCCCAGCTTTCCGAGACCAACACGGTCCCACGCCGCAGTCCCAGGCCGCGCGGGCGCCTTCTGCCATATCTGCTGAGCCTGCCGGCGCTGCTGGTCTGCATCGCGATCCTGGTGCCGTTCGTGACGGCGGCGGTCTACTCGCTGCAGCGCTACCGGCTGAACCTGCCCTATCTGCGCGGCTTCATCTGGGCCGACAACTACATCGACTTCCTCACTGATCCCGCGTTCTGGAACACGCTGCGCATCTCGCTGACCTACACGGTGGTGACCGTGGTGCTCGAACTGCTGCTCGGCCTTGGCATTGCCCTGCTGCTGCGGCGTCCGACCCGCTTCCACAATGCGGTGTCGATCATGCTGTTGCTGCCGTTGATGACCGCGCCGGCGATCGCGGCGCTGATGTGGAAGCTGATGACCAATCCGAGCTTCGGCATCCTGTCCTATCTGGTCAGCCTGTTCGGCATCCACGATTTCAAATGGGCGTCCGATCCATCGACCGCATTGTTCACGGTGGTGCTGGTCGATGTCTGGGTCTACACGCCCTTCATCATGATCCTGCTGCTGGCCGGCTTGCGCTCGTTGCCGCGGCAGCCGTTCGAAGCCGCCGCGCTCGACGGCGTACCGGCGAGCTTCGTGTTCTTCCGCATCACGCTGCCGATGCTGGCGCCCTATATCATCACCGCGTCGCTGTTCCGCCTGCTCGATTCGATCCAGCAATTCGATATCATCTATGCGATGACGCAGGGTGGGCCCGGGGACCGGTTGATGGTGTTCCAGGTTCAGGCCTATCTCGAATTCTTCCAGTACACCAATGTCGGACGTTCGGCGGCGCTGCTGATGATCCTGTGGCTGATCACCAACATCCTGTCCAACATCTTCATCAAGAACTGGCTGCGGCTGCGTGCGCGCGCCCATGCTCACGCGTAAGCGACGGAGGCAGCGATGGATCATTCCAGTCTTGCAGGTCGCATCTTCCGGGGTGTGGCGCTGGCGCTCGTGCTGGTGTTCTTCATGTTTCCGATCGTCTGGATCTTCCTGATGTCGTTCCAGAGCAATGATCAGATCCTGCGGATTCCACCGCGCATCCTGTTCCAGCCGACGCTGACCAATTACCAGGCGCTGATCTCCGGGCAGTTGCAAACCACGGCCGGCAATCTCGAAATCTCCTTCATGCGCAATTTGATGAACAGCTTCGTGCTGTCGAGCGCGGCGGTGATCTTGGCGCTGCTGCTCGGCGTGCCGGCGGCCTATGCCTTTGCCCGATTCAAGTTCCGGCTCGGCGAAACCATCGCCTTCACGCTGTTGTCGTTCCGCTTCGCGCCGCCGCTACTCGTGCTGCTGCCGCTGTCGCTCTACTACCAGGAGCTCGGCCTCAGCGACACCTATTTCGGCATCGTCTGGGTCTATCAGCTGATCGCATTGCCCCTGATCCTATGGATCGTGCGCGGCTATTTCGAGGACATCAGCCCGGACATCGAGCACGCCTACCGCCTGGCCGGGCACTCCTGGCGCGAGACCTTTGCCCGCATCGCGGTGCCGCTGGCCGGCCCCGGCATCGCGGCCGCCGGGTTGTTGTCCTTCATCTTCTGCTGGAACAACTTTGTCTTCGCGCTGATCCTGGCCTCTGCCGACAAGCAGCCGGTAACGGTCGGTGCGCTCGCTTTCGTCACGGCCTCGGGCATCCAGTATGGGCAGATCGCTGCCGCGATCGTGCTGTCGGTGACGCCGACCTTGCTGCTCGCGCTCTACGCGCAGCGCTATCTGGTCGAAGGGCTGTCACTGGGCGCGGTGAAGGGCTGAAGCATGGCGCGTCTCGACATCAATGCTCTCGGCAAGTCGTTCGGCCCGATCCGCTGTGCCGACGGGCTGTCGTTCACGGTCGAGCCCGGCGAGATCGTCGCGGTGTTCGGTCCCTCGGGCAGCGGCAAGACCATGCTGCTGCGGATGGTCGCCGGCATGTATGAGCCCGACGAGGGCGATATTCTGGTCGGCGGTCGCTCGATCGTCGACGCTCCGCCGGAACGGCGCGGGGTCGGCATGGCGTTCCAGAATTTCGCGCTGTTCCCGCACATGACGGCACGCGACAACATCGCAAGCGGCGTGCGCGCCGGAACCGGTGGCGGCGACGTCGCGTCACGGGTCGCCTCGGTCAGCAAGCTGTTGAAGATCGAGCATGTCCTCGGGCACATGCCGCGCGAATTGTCGAACGGGCAGAAGCAGCGCACCGCATTGGCGCGCGCGCTGATCGGCAATCCCGACGTGCTGCTGCTCGATGACCCGCTTCGCAACGTCGATGCCAAGCTGCGCTACGAGATGCGGCTGGAATTGCCGAGCCTGCTGCGCCGCAGCTCCGCCGCGGTGCTCTATGTCACGCAGGATTATCGCGAGGCGATGGCGATCGCGGACCGAATCGCGGTCCTGGTTGGCGGCCGGCTGGTACAGCTGGCGCGACCGGAAGAGGTCTATGCGAAGCCGGCGTCCGTCGCCGTCGCGCGGCTGTTCGGCGATCCCAGCATCAACCTCGCCGAGGTCGCGCTTCAGGTCGGGCAGGGCGGCCTGAGCGCCGAGGTCGCGGGGACGCGGGTGCGGCTGGACTCGATCGACCCGTCGACACCACATGGTCCGTACTGGCTCGGGGTTCGTCCCGGCGACCTCGTGATCGGCCGCAATGCCGGAGATGACGCCATTCCCGCCCGAGTCGTCGCCATCACGCCGATGCATGAGCGTGCCGTGCTTTTGCTGCGGTTCGCCGATGGTTCGGAATGGCTCGCGGCGCTGCCGCCGGATGCACCGGTGGCGAGCGCGGATGAGGATGTGTTCATTCGGTTTGCGCCGCAGGCGGCGCTGCTGTTCGATCGCGCAACCGGGCTCCGTGTCGGTCAGCCGGACCGGCGGCAGGCGGCATGAGGCAGGCGAGGTGACCATGGGCATGCTCGAAATCCGCAATGTCGACAAGGTCTATCGCAGCCGCGGCAAGCCGCCGGTCCATGCCGTGCGTGCGCTGGACATGGCGGTCGGGCAAGGCGAGATCGTCGCGTTGCTGGGATCGTCAGGCTGCGGCAAGACCTCGACCTTGCGCATGGTCGCGGGTTTTGAAAGTGTCAGCTCGGGCCAGATTGCATTGGGAGCGCGTCGGATCGATGAGTTGCCGCCGGCGCGGCGCAAGGTGGCGATGGCGTTCGAAGGCTATTCGCTCTATCCGCCGCTCACGGTGCGCGAGAACATCGCCTTCGCGCTGAAAGCGCAGCAACTATCGCACGCCGAGGTCAATCGCCGCGTCGACGAGATCGCCCGGCTGGTGGAGATCGAGGATACCCTCGACAAATATCCGCGCTCGATCTCGGGCGGCCAGCAGCAGCGAGTGTCGCTGGCGCGGGCGCTGGTGCGCGACGCCGATCTCTATTTGCTCGACGAGCCGATGGGCCAGCTCGAGCCGCAGCTCCGCGCCGTGCTACGCGGGCGGATCAAGGGCCTGCTGGCCGAACGCGGCATGACGGCGATCTTCGTCACCCATGACCAAACCGAGGCAAGCGCGCTGGCCGACCGCATCGCGGTGATGGAAGACGGCGTGCTGCAGCAGTTCGCGAGCGAGAAGGAGCTGAAGAACCGACCGGCCAATCTGTTCGTGGCGAGCTTCATCGGCGAGCCGCCGATGAACCTGCTGGAAACCGATGTTGCGGCCGCGGACGGTGGTTTCCGCCTGTCGGCCGGACCTGACATCGCGTTCCATGTCCCGAGCGGCACGCTCGATCCGGCCGCGCAGGGGGCGCTGGCGCAGAGCAAGCGCGTTCGTGTCGGGATCCGGCCGCAGAAAGTCGCGGTCGGGAGCGGCGACGTGCAGGTGCGCGTGATGTCCAATCAATGGCTCGGCGACCAGGCGCATGTGGCGGGCGAATGCGCCGGCAATCAGCTGATCGCGGTGACATCGAGCCGGGTCGCCGCGCGGCCGGGTGACGTCATTCCGTTCGCGCTGGACGCACGGCACCTTCATATCTTCGGCGCCGACGGGGTCTGCATTCGTCATGCGGAGGCGGCCTGACATGTCGATGCCGCACAGCCGCGACGTGATCATCGGCATCGATGCCGGAACGTCGCTGATCAAGACGGTGGCGTTCACGCGCGATGGCCGTCAACTCGCCGACTTCTCGCTGCCGAACAGCTACAGCACCGCGCCAGGCGGCCGGGTCGAGCAGGACATGGCGCGCACCTGGACCGACACCGTCGCCGCGGTGCGTGGTCTTGTGGCCGCGGTGCCGGACTTGGCGTCGCGGGTGGCGGCCGTGGCCGTCACCGGGCAGGGCGACGGCACCTGGCTGATCGATGATGACGGCCATCCGGTTGCGCCGGCCCTGCTCTGGCTCGACTCGCGGGCCGGCGGCCTGGTCGAGAGCATCCGTGGCAGCGATCGGAATGCCGCGCTCTATCAGCGCACCGGCTCGGGCCTCAGCGCCTGCCAGCAGGGTCCGCAGCTCGCCTGGATGCAAACCCATGCGCCAGAGGCCTTGGCACGCGCACGGACTGCATTCCACTGCAAGGATTGGCTGTATTTCCTGCTCACCGGCCAGCGTGCCACCGATCCGTCGGAAGCGAGCTTCTCCTGCGGGAATTTCCGCACGCGCAGCTTCGACGCGGAGACCGCGAAGCTGATCGGGATTTCCGACTGCATGCCGCTGTTTCCCGATGTTGTCGACGGCGTGGTGACGACGCATCCGTTGAGCGCGGCCGCGGCGCTGGAGACCGGGCTGCCGGAGGGAATTCCGGTGTCGCTCGGCTATGTCGACGTGATCTGCAACGCGCTCGGTGCGGGGCTTTATGATCCGGCGCCCGATGTCGGCTGCACCATCATCGGCTCGACCGGCATGCATATGCGGCTGGCGCCGAGCGCCGATGCGGTCGTGCTCAATCCCGAGGCCACCGGCTACACCATGCCGTTTCCGGTCCCCGGCCACTTCGCGCAGATGCAGTCGAACATGGCCGCGACGCTCAATATCGACTGGTTGGTCGACCTGGCGCGCGATCTGCTGGCGGACGAGGGCGTGACGCGATCGCGGGCCGATCTGATCCGCGGGCTTGATGCGCGCGTGCTCGCGGCGCGGCCGGGCGATTTGCTGTTCCATCCTTTCATCTCGGATGCCGGAGAGCGCGGCCCGTTCGTGTCGCACGAAGCCAGTGCGCAATTCCTGGGGCTGCGCACGCGGCATGGCTATTGGGACTTGATGCGGGCGGTGATGGAAGGGCTCGCCTTTGCCGCGCGTGATTGCTATGCCGCGATGGGCTCGCTGCCGCGTGATCTGCGGATCACCGGCGGCGCGTCGCGAAGCCGGGCGCTCGGCGCCATCCTCGGCGCCGCGCTCGAATGCAATGTGCGGGTTTGCGGCCGCAGTGAAGCCGGTGCGGCGGGCGCTGCGATGATCGCCGCGGTCGCAACCGGCATCTATCCCGACATGACGGCCTGCGCGGAGGATTGGGTGAGGCCTTGCCTCAACGCGCCTCAGGCGCACGATCCGGAGCTCGCGACCCGGTACGCACGCCTGTTCCCGGCCTATCTCAATGCTCGGCTCGCGGCGCGCCCGGTCTGGAAGCAGCTCGCAGCGCTACGTGCAGGAGGTGGCCATGTCTGATGCCATCACGTCTGACACTATCGCCATCATCGGCGATCGTTTCATGCTGCCGTCGGTGTTCGCCGAGCGGATCGTGGCGGCGTGCGGCAAGGATGTCGACATTCGTACGCTCGAGCAGCCGTGGCCGGACGAGCCGATGGAGCACGGCTATGCCGGCTCCAAACTCGATGGGTTGAAGGAGTTCATGGGCGATCCGGACGAGATCGCCGACTTCATCGGTGACGCACCGATGCTGGTGACACATCTGGCGCCGATCTCGCGATCGATGCTGGAACGGCTGCCGAACCTCAAATTCATCGCGGTGTCGCGTGGCGGTCCGGTCAATATCGACATGCAGGCTGCGCGCGACCACAAGGTGCTGGTCGTCAACACACCGGGACGCAACGCCAGCGCGGTGGCCGAATTCACCATCGGCGCCATTCTTGCCGAGACGCGGCTGATCCGCAGCGGCCATGAATCGATGCGAGGCGGCGAATGGCGCGGCGATCTCTACCGCGCCGATCGCACTGGACGCGAACTCGGCGAGATGACGGTCGGGATCGTCGGCTATGGCGCGATCGGCAGCCGTGTGGTGAAGCTGCTGAAGGCGTTCGGCTGCAAGATCCTGGTGGCAGACCCCTATGTCCAGCTGACCGCGCAGGACCGCAATGACGGCGTCGAGCATGTCGGCCTCGCCGATCTGCTCGCGCGCGCCGACGTGATCAGCCTGCATGCCCGGGTCACCGCCGAGACCACCCGGTTCATCGATCGCGCGGCGCTGGCGCAGATGAAGCCGGATGCCTTTTTCATCAACACCGCGCGCGGTCCGCTGGTCGACTATGAGGCGCTCACCGAGGCCTTGTCCGCGGGGCGGCTCGGCGGCGCGATGCTCGACACCTTTGCGGTCGAGCCGGTGCCGCCCGACTGGTCGCTCTTGCAACTGCCCAATGTGACGCTGACGCCGCATATCGCCGGTGCCTCCGTGCGT
>CALRXG020000062.1:0-19219 GCA_943372075.1 Bordetella parapertussis
GTCGTAGGCGGGCGGACTATTCCGCTGCCTCCGAGAACGCCTCGGCGTCCGAGGCGTCGTCGCCATCGCCGTCGGTGACCTCCGGGTCCTCGAGCTGGTCGTCGGCCTCGTCGTCTGCTGCGACGGCGTTCTTTGCGAGCCACGACGACACGGCGGCCTTGTCCGGAGCGAACAGCGCGGCCGCAGGCATGAAACGGCCTTCCTTGAAGTGATCGACCAGGGCGGCGCGGGTGTCCTTCACCTTCTGTCGCGGAAGAACCGGCGTGTCCTTGCACGAGCCTTCGAGCGCTGCGCGCGATAGGCACGACAGGAAGTCATCGGTGCCCATGTTCGGCAGGAAGTTGTCCGCGCCGACCACATCACCGGCGATGCGGGCGACGATGCCGCTGTCGGTGCGGTTCTCCCGGCACGACAGCACGTCGGCGAGGGTCGAGCGCGCCGCGACGCGGAGCATATCCATGTCGAGGACGAGCTTGCCGTCCTGATCGAACAGTGCGGTCGCATGCCGCGCGATGCGCCGGTTGCCGTAACGGGTCCCGCCACTGCCGGAATCGACCGAGACGTTCTGTCCGGCAAAGGCAAGGATCAACAGTGCCATCAGCGTGTCGTCCTCGATCGGCGCGCGGGCCAACGCCTCATGCAGGGCATCGGTGCGGTAGTCGCCGATCATCTCGACGCCCTTGCGCGTCACGTCGGGACGCGTCTTGGAGACGGTAGACGCATCCGCAGAGTCATCGCCGGTGACCGCGTCCTTGCCCTTCGGCTTCTTCGCCACGGGCATGCGGTAATGCACGCTCTGCACTCGGCCGTCGCGGTCGAGATACATCGCCGTGCAATCCGACTTCGACGGCTTGCCGTAGACCCGTTCCGCCTTTGGCGGCAGCTTGACCTCGCCCCAGTTCGTCGTCTCGGCGATGATGCCCTTCTTCGGCAGGTTGTTGGCCATCCACTCCTGCTGCGCGCCGAGGAACGCTTCCACATCCGTCGTGTAGCGGCCGTCCTCGTCCGCCGGCGCGAACAGGTCCTCGACCCACTGGATGCCGTAGGCCTGGGCGAGATCGTCACCGAAGTTGGCGTGCCGCGCGTACATACGGGCCTTGGTCAAAGCCTGCGCGACGCTCCACCACGACACCTGCGGATCGGCCTTGGAGGGCTTGTGCTTCTTCCAAACCTCCTTCTGCTCTTCGAGCGAGGCGGACGCGATGGTGCGGAGCTGCCGCTCGTCGGGCATGTCGCCCTTGGCCATGTGATCGAGCATGACAGGCAGCACATTGGCGAGCAGACGGAGCTTCCTGATCTGCCGGACCGGCAGGGTCAGCGCAACGCCGATCGCTTCCTCGGTCCAGCCGAGCGCGACGAGGCGTTCGATCGCACGCCACTGGTCGACGGGATTGAGCGCTTCGCGGGCGATGTTCTCGATCATCGAGCGCATGGCGCCGTTGTCGTTCGCCACCTCGTCGACAATCACGTCGATCTCCTCGAGGCCGGCAGCGATCGCCTGCTTCACACGACGATGACCGGCATTGATCACATAGCCATTGCCGCCGCCGGTATCGGGCGTGATGACGGGCGGCTGCACGATGCCGACGGCCTTGATCGTCGCCAGCAGCAGGGCGTCGGCCTGCGGCATCGACTTCGTCTGGCGCATGCGGTCGGGATTTTCCTTCAGCGCACGCGGATCGACCTTGATGAGATGCATCGGATTTCTCCTGTTCGGGTTTGCGGACCGCGCCTCGCGCGTCCTTCCTCGTCTTCTTTCCGAAGACACCCCCCGGCCCGCGGAGCGGTCGGGCCGGCACAACTGCGGCCGAGCATCCCTGCCTGGCCGGACCAGCAGGGCTTCCAGCCCTGCGCAGGACGACGGGCCGGGATCGCGCAGGCGGCGGTTGAGCGTTAGCGCTGCCGGGCTGGCCGATCTGCGAGCGGGCTTTCAATTCCCTTTTCTTCCTCACGCGGCGATCGCGCTCGCGCCGCTTCCCTCCACATCGCTTGCAAGGGCTTTCTCAACCTCCGCCAACTGGCGGCGCTTCTCGGCGAGATCGCCGGCGAAAGCGAAATCGCCGTCCTCACGCGACTGGAAGGAGGCAAGCCTGCGATGCGCGTCGGCGAGACGCTGACAATAGCGCTCCCGCTCGCCCTCGAAATCGTCGAGCGCATGCTCGAGGCGGGAGATCGCGCCGAGCGGCGTCACGGTGACGGGCAACTCGATCTCAACCTCGGCGTCGGTGCGGATCAGGGCGGTGCTGTACCGGTAGCCGTCGCGGCCGAAGCGCTCGCCGGTATAGTCGAGGTCGAAGCCGCCGATCGCGGCGATGGTGCTCTCGCCCTCCTGCTGAAGCTGCACCAGGGTCAGGATTTCCTTCATCAGCGCGCGGCCGGCCTCCTTGCGCTCGACATAGCCCTTGCCGACGATGCTCGCGGCGAAGGCCTCGCCCGTTGTGGGAACGCGGCGTTCGATATCCTTGCCAACCTCCGCGATCCGCCGCGTCGAGAATTCGATGTCGCGCTCGGCGTCGCGAATCTGCCGGCGGACGGCGTGCTGATCGTCGATATGCGCGGCGCGCAGGCGTTCGAGCCGGGCGATGTCGGCTTCGAGCCCGGCCTTCTGCATCAGCCGCTGGTCGCCGCTCGCGATCGCCTTGGCCATGGCGAACTGGTTGGCCTGGCCTTCGCCGAGATCCTCGAGTCGGCGGATCGACGTGTCGCCCGAGAGCGCGGCGGCGATGAAGCGGGCCTTGCGCTCATTGTTCTGCCACATGCTCGCGTCAAGTGAACCCTCAGTGGCATAGGCGAAGATGTCGATGACATCATGCTGATTGCCCTGTCGCTCGATCCGGCCCTCGCGCTGCGCGATCTGCGACGGCAGCCACGGCACGTCGAGGTGATGGAGCGCCTTCAGCCGAAGCTGTGCGTTCACGCCAGTGCCCATTGTGTCGGAGGAGCCGATGAGGAAGCGGACCTTGCCGGCGCGCACGTCGCCGAACAGGCGCTGCTTGGCCTCGGACTTCTTGAAGTCCTGCATGAAGGCGATCTCGGACGCCGGTACGCCGAGACGGACGAGTTCGTCTCTGATCCAGCGATAGGCCGAGAAGCCGCGTGTCTTCTCGACGTTGATGGTGCCGAGATCGGAAAAGATCATCTGCGCGGCGCCAGGCAGCTCGTAGGGCTTGCCGTCGGCGCGCACGTAGCTGTTCGCCGACGTCTCCTGCCAGATGCGCAGGGCGTTGGCGACGAGCAGGTTCAGCTTGTTGTCCGGCTCGTTGTCGTTGTCCGGATCGACCAGACGCAGATCGATCGCGGCATGCCGGCCATCGGTGATGACAGAGAGCAGGATGTCGTCGCCGGGCTCCGGCGGCCCATCCCGCATCTCGATCGCCTTGATCCGCGCATCGAGCAGGAGCTGGTAGCGCTTGAACGCCAATGTCGGCTTCGCGGTGAAAATCTGCCGCTTTCCGGTCGAGATCGCCGGAATTTTGACATACGCGCGCAAATCCTCCGGCATCACCACGTCGGCGAAAGAGCGGAACATGGCGATCAATTCGGGGACGTTGACGAACGTCGCGAACCGCGTGACCGGCTTGTACTTGCCGTTGGGCTGGAGCTCGAGCTCAGTCGAGACGTCGCCGAAGGTCGAGGCCCAGGCGTCGAACTCGTGCAGGCCGCGATCCAGAAGCGCCGCGTAGCCGAGGTAGCGTTGGACCGAGAACATCTCTCCGAGCGTGTTGGTGATCGGCGTGCCGGAGGCGAGGACGAGTGCGCGGCCCGGGTTCTTCGTCTCGATGAAACGGGCCTTTACATAAAGGTCCCAGGCGCGCTGCGAACCGTTGGGATCGACGCCCTTCAACGTCGACATGTTGGTGGCGAAGGAGAGTTTTCTGAACTCCTGCGCCTCGTCGACGATGATCTGGTCAACGCCGATTTCCGAGATCGTCAGCAGATCGTCCTTGCGGGTGGTGAGCGCTTCGAGCCGCTCCTTCAATCCCTCCTTCAGCCGTTCGAGCCGCTTGCGCGAGACGCGGTCGTCGCCTTCCACCTTGGTCAGCAACGTCTCATAAAGCTCCAGCTCGTCCTGGATCATCTGCTGTTCGAACGCCGATGGCACGCCGATGAACCGGAACGCCGAGTGCGTGATGATGATCGCATCCCAGCTGGCGGTCGCCGCGCGCGACAGGAAGCGATACCGCTTGTCCTTGGTAAAGTTGGTCTCGTCGGCGACGAGGATGCGGGCGCCCGGATAGAGCGCCAGGAATTCGCGCGCGGCCTGCGCCAGACAATGACCGGGCACGACGAGCATCGCCTTGGCGATCAGGCCGAGCCGGCGTTGCTCCATGATGGCGGCGGCAAAAGTCATCGTCTTGCCGGCGCCGACGGCGTGGGCGAGATAGGTCGCGCCCGAGGCGATGATGCGCCAGATGCCGCGCTTCTGATGCCCGTAGAGGACAAAGGCGCCTGAGGCGCCGGGCAGCTTTAGATGCGAGCCCTCGAAGGCGCGGGGCACGATGTTGTTGAAGCGGTCGTTATAGACCCGCGCCAGGCGATCGGTCCGGTCAGGATCGGACCAGATCCAGCTCTGGAAGGCGGTCTTGATCTTTTGCAGCTTCTCCTTCGCCGCCTCGGTGTCGACGACGTTGAGAACACGGCGCTCGCTATCGCCGCCCTTGAGGGTGTCGAAGATCTGCGGCACCGCGGAATTGAGCGCATCCGACAGAAGTTGACCGGCGTGCCGTCGCTCGGTGCCCCATTCCGACGTGCCAGCGGCCATCCAGCCGAGCTGGCGGGCCTCGACAGTCCATGACGCCAACTCCGGCAGGTGACGGATCTTGATCTCCGCGCCCATCGTCTCGTGAACGAAGGCGACGATGTCGGCGGCGGGAATCCACGGTGCGCCGAGGCGCGCGGTGATGTCGGATGGCCGCAGGTCGGCGGGCTGCACGCCCTGCAACGCCGTGACGTTGCGCGCATAGGCGGGGTCGAGCGCGGCGGCAGCTTCAGCCGCCATGAGCTTCGATCGGACCGCGCCGGAGAGATAGGCATCGGCCGTCTGCCACGCGCCGTCGGTCGGATCACGGAAGATGGCGCTGCCGAGTTCGGCGATCACGTCGTCCGCATCGCGATGCAGGAGTTCGGCGATATGGTCGGGATCGACACGGCCCCGCTCGTTGAGCACGACGGCGAGCGCATCGGCAGCGCTGGTGATGAGGGGCGACGCGGGCGGAGCGATCACCCGTTCGGTGAAGATCGGGCCCGGCTTCGCCGTGTCGGTTTCGAGATCGTAGTCTTCGATAGAAGCGACGAGCCAGCAATCGGGATCGTCGAGGAATGGCTGCAGGTTGGGCCGGCGATGCGTTTCGCGCACTTCGCCGGTTTCTGCGTCTTCGCTCGTCGAGACGACGGTGCTGTTGATTGGCCCGAAGGCGCGGACGAAGTTCGACCAGGCGATGCGTAAGCGGACCTGCGCGTCCTTCCACGGCCGGTCGAACTCCTGGCACTTCAGCACCTCGCGAACCGCGTCGCGGATCGGGATCAGCTTCTGAATGATCCGGACGTGTCTTTCCGGAACGCCGTCGGCGCTGCGGCCCTTGCGCACCGTGATGGCGGCGGGCCCGCCATCACGGATCTGCATCAGGCCGCGGGCCTTGTCGAAGAAAAAGCTGCCCTCCCGCACATGGCGATCGGCAGTCACATGGACGGATGCCTCGTAGTCTGCTTCCTCCACGTCGAAATCGATCGGCTCGGGCTCACCGTTATAGATGGCGTCCGGAAGGCGGGTAATCGCCTCGTCCAGCGCGAGGCGGAGATCCTCGCCGGGTTTGGGAAGACAGGTGTAGGTCTCGCCGAACGGGCCGGCGGTCAGCGCATGCATCCCGAGCACAAGCCCGGGATGGCGCGTGAACCAGCGGTTGACGCGAATGGCGCCCTCGTCCTCGGTTGCCGGACGCACCTCCTCGAGGTCGAGCCAGGACAGATCGCCTTCCGGCTCGCCGGGCTTGCGCCGGCGGAAGAACAGGATGTCGATGACGACGTCGGTGCCGGCATCGGCGCGAAAGCTGCCTTCCGGCAGACGGATCGCACTGACGAGATCGGCGTGCTGCGCGATGAGCTCGCGCGCCGCCCCGTCGGCCTTGTCCATGGTGCCGTGCGACGTGACGAAGGCGGCCAGCGCCCCCGGCTTCAGCAGGTTGATCGCCTTGACGATGAAATAATCATGGAGGCGAAGCCTGAGCGAACGCAGCGCGCGGTCCGATCGCACGGTGCGATCGGAGAAGGGCGGATTGCCGATCGCCAGGTCGAAGCGTGGCGGCAGCTCGGTGCGCGCGAAATCGCCGGCGACGATGCGCGCGCGCGGCTGCAGCAGCCGTGCGATGCGGGCTGTGACGGGATCGAGTTCGACGCCGGTGACGTGCGAGACCTCGCGTAAATCCTCGGGCATCAGCGCCAGAAACAGGCCAGTGCCGATACCAGGCTCGAGCACGCGGCCACCGCGCCAGCCCAGACGCAGCACCGCAGCCCAGATCGCCCGGACGATAAACTCCGGGGTGAAATGGGCATACTGGGTGCAGCGTGCGAGCGAGGCGTAATCCGCATCGTCGACCGCATCCTGCAGATCGGCGCCGATCTCGTCCCAGCCCTTCGCGAATTCGATTTCGCCCGGCCGGGGGAAGACGCCATTGGCGAGCTCCGAGGCCCCGAAGCCGGTGAAGCGGATGAGTTGTCGCTGCTCCTCGACGGTCGCGGGCCGTTGCTCCGCATCGATCTGCGTGGCGAGGCGGAGCGCCGCGATGTTGTCGCGGGCGCGCTGCTTCCAACCCTTGGCGAGGCCGCGTTCGCCGGACAGATAGAAATTGTCGCCGCGCTTGCCGGGACGGGCCGCGGGCACCCGCGCTGATATGACCGGCGGTGTCGCTAGAGCCGGCGTTGACGGTGGTAGATCGTCGTCATGGTCGTCATCGCTGCGGAAATCGGCGAACGCGGTGACGCCGAGGCCGAGGCCTGACGAGAGCGCGGTGTTGCCGAACAGATCGAGGGTGAAGGGATCGTCATGCGCCATGGGGAATGTCCTTCTGTTGGGCGCGCGCAGCTGCCCGCCGGCGCGGGCTGCGACGACGGCACGGCGTTGCGGAAGTGAGGGAGGTCCCGGCGCGACGCCGGGTGCGGAAATGCGAAGCCCGGCGCGTGGCCGGGCTGTTCGCAAGTCGGAGAGGGAGAGGACGGGCTAGGCCGCGATCGTCTCCGGCAAATGGCGGAGCTGGACTGGCAGCTTGGCCGCAATCTCCGCGTCGGTGAGCTCGTCGAGCAATTTCAGCATGGTGCCGAACCGCCCGGCATAGACGAGCACGGTGCGGCGGCCACGCATGGACGCGGGCCAGCGCTCGCCGGCATAGCCGCGATAGTCTTCATGCGTGCTCGACCAGATGTGCTCGAGCCGCTCATCGCGAGTCATGGCGCGAACCGGCCGCGACTCGCGCTCGATGATCGCTGCCTTCATCCGCTCCGGCGAAGTCCGATCCGAGAGATCGCAATAGCCGTGAAACCAGCGTCGCCGTCCGTCGATGGCGAGCGCGAAGAAGACACTGGTGACGCTGCCGGTCATGAACTCACGCATCGCGAATAGATCGCCGCGCAGGAACAGCGGCGGCAGGATGTCGAGCATGTGATCGTGCTCGGCCTCGGCGATCTCAAACCACTCGCCGGCGAAGAGATGCGCGGCGTCGCCGGCAGCCCAGGTCGGATCGCCACGATGGCGGTTGAACATGCGATACATCTCATGGCGCGTGGCGACGCCCTGGAAAATCTTGCGGAGTGTCGGGAGGGTGTGCATGGCGGCTCCTTTCGGCTTGGCGGGCTGAGGCGCGAGCGATCCGCGTGATCCCTCATCACTTCAGCCCTTCATCACCTCTCCGGCGGGCCGCCTCTCCGGTCCGGCGGGTCAAGGGCCGCGGCACGCGGGCGAAGCGCACCCTTGACGCGACGGCCGGGCATGCGGCATCGCGCCTTCAATTCTTTTCCGCTCTTCCATTCCCTTTCCGCTCTTCAGCGAGGCGCCGCGGCATTCGCGATCGCCGCAAGCGCCGCCTTGAACACGGCCGAGCCGCGTTCCTCCGCAAAATCCGTCGATGCCGCGACGGCAAGGCAGGCGGCGTGGATATCGTCGTCGCTGATGCTGGCGAACGGGACTATGGTCGTGGCGCCGTCATAGGCGATGACCTCGCCGACCGTTGTTCGCACTTCGGATTCGTCGAAGCGGAGCAGGACGTGAACGCTGGGCGCGGCCGCGGCGTCCGCCACTTCGCGGAATCCCGCGAGCATCTCATCGGTCGAGCCCGACAGAATCGCGGTCACCGTGATCAGTGTCGCCATGCCACCGAAGCCATCCGAACGCATGCGCGAGCAGGTGAAGGCGGAGGAGACGGCGACCTCATCGAGTGTCGGCGAACGCCGCACGACATCCTGAAAGATCGTCGCCCAGGAGATGACACTCAGATCGAGCTCGACATGGGTGTCGCCGGCTTCTACTTCGGCCAGCCGATCGGCGACGATGGCATTGAGCACGCTGTCGGCGTCGGCCGAGGCGCGATGCGCGTCGCGCAGCACCGCGACATCGAGTTCGAGGCACTCCGCCGGACTGTCCTCGGCGAAGAAATAAAGGCCGTCGCCGTCGGGTTCGGCGCTGAAGATATGAGAGAGGATGAGCCGCTCGAGCGGCGTCATATCGGTGTCGGGAATCGTCGTCTGCACGACGGTCGGAACGTAATAGCTGGCCATATCCGGCTCCTGAAAATGACAAAGCCCGGCAGGGCCGGGCGGGATGTGCGGAAGAAAGGATGTGCGCTGGCGGATCAGTCGGGATCGCGGGCGCCGGCGAGGATGGCTTCGGCCTTGGCGATGGCCGGCATGGCGCGTTCGCGCCAATAAGCGCGATCGAGCGCCTGGTCGTCGCCGCACAGCACCTTCACCAGGCCGAGCAGCACCTCGAAGTGATCGGCCTTGCGCTGCACGGTCTCGCGATAGTGCGACGGCACCAGCGCGGTCGCGCCTTTGTAAGCCGTGTCCGGGCCTTCCCAGATGCCGGTGACATAGGTCTCGCCGGCGGATTCATAATCCTGCTTCTCGTTGTCCCAGTCGTCGTCCGCGACGGCGAGGCGGCAGGCCTCAGCGAGGCTCGCCGCGTCATAGCTGCGCTGGCGATACACAGGCAGACGGTGGGTGGTCTCGATCGTAAAGATGGGCATGAGGGTCGTCCTTCCCTTCGGGTGTTGAAGACACCCTCGGGGCGACCGCATCGAAGGTCCGGCGGGTCAAGGGCCGCGGCACGCGGGCGCAGCTTCCCTTGACGCGCCGGCCGGGCATGCGGCAGCGGGGTTCATCCGGCTGCTGCTACGGGTTCCTCCGCCAATCGGCCGACGAGGATCTTCAAGTCATCGTTCCAATCGCCGGCGCGCGGCCGCGACCGCGCATACGACGCGCCCGTCTCCACAGCGATCACGCGCAGGCGGTCGGCATAGACATCGCCCTGCCGATTGTTGTCGGTGGCGGCAACAAGTCGGCTGTCTGCGCGCATGGCCAGATCGCGGATGGCATCCTCGCTCGCCGGGGACCAGCCTCCGCCGGTGCTGACAAACAGCGTATCCGGTCGCAGAACTTGGATCGCGGCGAGGCTCATGGCGTCGATCGCCGCCTCCGTCACGCAGACCCGGGACGCGGCCGCGGGACCGAAGCGGAACAGCTCTTTCGCCCCGCCGGTGGCGAAGCCGCGCCATTGCGGTCCGCGCTCTTCCCAGCCGATCAAGACTCCGTCGCCGCGACGGTGCGCCGCCCACATACTGCCGTGCGGACCCTCGCGCAGGACGCCTTGCTCGACCACCATCGCGACGACCGTGTCGGGAATGCTGCGTTCCACCGTCAGGTAGCGCCAGACCGGCGAGCCGGGGCGCGGAACGCCACGGCGCATCCAGCGATCGCCGATGGGGTGCAGCGTTGTGGGGCGGGCCTCGCGCTGCCACGCCGGCGGGCTCGGAACGAAGCCGACGAGCGAAGCGACATGGGCGCAGGCCTGGGCGAAGCCCTGCGCCCCGAGATGCTCGGCCAAATCGAACACGTCGCCTTTCGCGGTCGACAATGGATCGAACCAACCGCGATCATTGTGAATGACGATGATGATCTCTGCGTTGCGGCGATATTTCACCGCGCGGCGTGTGCTTTCCTTCAGATCGACTTTCCAGCCGTCCTGCTGGAGCAGGGCGGCGCAGCTAACCTTGGCTCGCAATTCTTCGATTTCTCTTTTCTCCATGGCCTTCACCAGGCGCGTTCTGCGCCACCCGGTCCTTTCATCGGTTGATGTTCCTCTCGCGTCATCGTGACGGAACGCTACCCGCCCGCCGCGAAGCGTGCCGGATGCAAGGGCGCGTTGACAAGCCGTCGCGAGGTCGGATTTCGACAGCGGCGCAGCCTCCCTTGCATCGGGCGCAGCGCCAGCGGCATCTGTCGCCCGGCTCAATGAGCCGGGGACCACGGATCGTACTCGTGAATGATCGTGATATCCTCGTCGTCGAGATCGGCCGTCGGCATCACGCCGAGCGAGCCATCGACTTCGAACAAGGTCACAGGCACCATCAGCGTGCGTGCGAGATCGTGAGCGTGGTTCTGCGCGAGGGTGAGGTTGGTCGACATGGTTGGCTCCCGTCTTGCGGCGGGGACTATCCCCGCTCGACAGGCGCCGACAGGTTCGGGGGCGGCCGCGGTCACCTCGCAGGCACAGCCGCAGAGGTCGCACGCTGGCGTAGCGAACCCCTTGGGGGTTGATCGTCGGAGGCCGTGCCGGAACCAAGAAAGCCCATTCGAGAGCGGGGTGTCGTCGACGCTGATGGGCCCGGGCCCCAGATCACCTCCCGACCGCGGCACCGGTCCAGATCTCCCGGCCGCAAGTCACCGAAGACGCACCGCGCTGATCGGTCGATGGTACAAGTCGAACGTTCAGATTTGAGCGCATCGTTGCGAAAGGGAGATCCCAGTGCGTCAGTCAGTCGGCGGCGGCGCGTACATCCCGGCGCCGATCTTCGGCCGTAATAGCGCGCGATAGGCGTGCGTTATGCTTCAAATGTCATCGTTTGCGTCAGGGATGGCAGCCCGAATGGGGGAAGACCCGCGCGCGGGGCTTCAGCGCAGCCGCCAGCCCGGCCCCGCAGGGGAGACGCCCACCCCCTCTCCGCAATTTCGCCAATGACGCATAATCGCTGGATGTGTAATGACTACGAGCAACATGTTCGCTGGGCCGAATACTGCAAGATGATGCAGGAGCTGGAGCTGGGCATTCCGACGCAGCAGACCGAGCTCGATCTGCCACAAGCCGACGACGTCAGGATCAACGATCGCGGCCCGGTGATGCGCGCTGCCGGAAATGATATCGGGCTCGTCTCGATGAATTTCAGCTTTCCGCCGGCGCGGCCCGGAGGCAAGCCGGTGTTCAACTTCCGCTCGGAGAGGCGGAGTTTCGCGAAAAGCAATCGTTGCCTGATACCCGTCTCTGCCTTCTTCGAATTCACCGGGAAGCGTTACCCCGAGAGCAAGCACCGTTTCGTGCTGCGCGACGCGCCTTTCACGGCGATCGCCGGGGTCTGGCGGGAAGGCAAGGCAGACGGGTGTCCTGCCTTTGCAATGCTGACGACCGAGCCCGGCCCCGACGTCGCCCCCTACCAAGACCGCCAGGTCGTGGTGTTGCGGCCGTCCGATTGGGCGCATTGGATCTACCTCACGCGCCCGGAGTCGGAGCTTTTGCGCCCGCTGCCTCCCGCATCGTTCACCGTCGAGACTGTGCGGACAGGTCGCGACAGCGCGGGCGGCTGACGCCGCTGCCTGCCTTGGCGTCCCGCGCGCCCGTGGCCGCTACGTGCAGGCGGTCTGCGCCTTTAGCGCAACCCCTTGCACCTTCTGCGCAATCGACAGTTTTCGGAAACCATCTGGAATGCGGCCGCACAAGCGGTTATGAGTCGTGCGGGGCAGTACGCGCTGCCTTGGGGCGTCGAAACCCCTACGAGCGGTTGGTGCCGGCCGATTCGGCACCGCACTCCTTGACCTTATGGTCGGGGAGCCTGTGGCGTATGCAACAGGTTCACCCGAACTAAAGGCCATAGGGCCGTCTCGTACGGTTTCGAACTCCCCGATCACCAAGAGTCAGCGAGGGTTCGTTTGCGGGGGCGCACCGCAGACACTGCCCGCCGGGAGAGTTCGAGTGGTTAGGGAGCGACCTGAAACCTCGCTCGAGTCGCGGGCGGTCGCGGCCCACCGCGCCTATGTTGAGGCGCTGGCGGCATTGGAACGCGCGGTTCACATCGCGAATTGCCCGACCTGTCAGCCCGACGGCACCACAGACCGCGAGCACGCTCTTCGCTGCGCCTCCGCGGAGGCCGAGAAGGAGCGCCGGCGCGTTCTCTTTCGCGACCTGTGCGACAAGCTCGGCTACGTACCCGTCGGTCACGGGATCGCCCTGCCGTCCGCCCATTGCCCCTCGCGATCCCGCGCCGGCTAACGTGACACCCGGGTCGCCAGCTTGCGGCATCATCTCCCTGTCGCCGCCTGCGGCTGCAAGGACAAACCTAAAGGCTGGCACTCCGAGTCTTCTGCGCCGACACGAGCAACGCGCAACAGCAACTGACGTCGCAACTTCCGGCGGCAATGGTCTTTTCTGACCATACCGGCGCGCCGCCATACGTGGCCAACTCGGCTCATTCAACAAGCCGAGGAGACGCCCATGCTCATGGTCATTCCCGGCTCGGACATCAGCCGCCATGCCGCGCTGATGGATCGGGCCTTCCGCTTCCGCCACGCCGTGTTCGTCGACGAGAAGGGCTGGGAGGACTTGCGCCAGCCCGACGGTCTTGAGCGCGATCGGTTCGACGACGTACATGCAACTCACCATATCTGCCTGCGCGGCGACGAGATCGTAGGCTACCAGCGCCTGCTTCCGACGACGCGTCCGCACTTGCTCACCGATGTGCTGTCTGACCTGTGCCGTCAGCGCCCGCCGCGCGGACCGCGTGTATTCGAGTGGACACGCTTTTGCGTCGCGCACGGCCATCGCGAAATGCGTCCGCGCGGCGACAGCCCCTTTCTCGAGCTCGCGCAGGGCGTTGTCGAATGGGGCATGGCGAGCAAGGTCGACACCGTCACGGTCGCGATCGACTGGCGATTGATGGTAATCGCGATGCAGCTCCGTTTCTTTGTCCGTCCTCTCGGATTTCCGAAACGCATCGGCCGCGACGAGGTGGTCGCGCTTCGCATGTCTTTCAACCGCGAGACGCTCGCTGCGATCCGGCAGGCGCGCGGCTGCGAGGACCGCGTGCTTCCCGACGCCACGCTGCCTTCGGCTGCGTGAACGAGACATCAACAAGAGAGGAGGTCGCCTGGTGATCCGCACTGCAGACACGAAGATCGTCGCCCAGGAACTTCACATGCGCTACGACCACGTCCGCGCTGTAACCATCATTGGCCGCACGCTGCAGAAGGCGCTCTTCGCCGGGCGTTCCGACGAAGTCGTCTTCTGGGCCCTAGTGCACGCGCACTATCGCGGCGGCGATTTATGTTCCGTCGCCGAGGAGCAGTTGCACGCCTTCGCCGACTTCATCATCCGGGATCCGTCAGAGGTGAACTGAGGCAGTGATCGCTAGACGTCGGTCGGCGCCACGATAATCGAAGCACTCCCGGCGGTCGGCGGGTTTGCAGCGATGCCGGTCGAGGTCGGGAAGTCGCCTGGCCCTGACGGCCCGCACACGGCTTGGCCGTCTTTGCAGTTCGGGTCCGCGAGGGCGCCCGCATTGTTGGCCATCTTGCAGATGGTCGTCCCGTTGATGTCGGCGAAACCGGAGCATGTGCCTGAATTGAGCATCTTCTGGCAGTTGCCGGTGCCGAGCTGGATGCAGGCCGCGATAAGGCTGGCATCGACCTTCTGACCGTCGAACGTCGACATCGAGGCCAGTTGCCTGACTGCGGATGAATTATAGCCGTCGTTGGTCAGCTTGGCCCATGCGTCGACTTGGTCCTGCAGCGACATGCAGCCGTAGACCGAGCGGTCGGTCCCCGCGTATTTCTGGACGTTGGCGTTGTTGAGCTGGAAAATGCCGGTGCAGCAGCTGCCATTATAGTTGCCTTTGTTGCCGCCCGACTCGAAGCGTCCCAGGCCGCCGAGTGAGCAGGACGTTCCCTTGAGATCATCCCGCAGCGGAGAATTCCTCACCGCATCCGTTATCTGCTGAGCGGAGTAATTGGTGCGTTCGCAATATTGTCCCGCAACTGCCCGCCCGGCGCCGAACCACGAAATGCTCGCGCAAAGAACAACGACGAACATTAGACCGCTAAGTCGCGTGCACATGAAGTTCCCTCCGCATCCTAGAACGTCATTTGAGCGAATAGACACGTGCGCAGCTCGGCACGTCATGGCCACCGATCGTGGTGCGGAAGCTGATCGTGCCGGCGGCCGGATCGTAGCGCGTGTAGGAATTATCGTTGCGGTTCTTCGCCGGCAGGTCGGGATCGGCGTGATCCGTGTAGCAGCCGGTATCTGACTTGATGGATATCACTTTGCCGTTCTCGATCGTGACGATGCGCAGAGGGCAGACAGACGGCTCGATCTCGGCCCCTTTGTCGTTCGCCCCGCTATCACATGCGCGCGACAGCGCCGTGCTCACGATGATGGTGCGGCTGCCGTCGCGATAGGTCGAGGCGAGCGCGGTCACCAGCGCGTTTTTACCGCCGAGGCTCCGCTTGAGCTCGGTGGTCACGTAGGCATTGGCCTCCCGGATGACGTCGGGCCAAATCAGCGTCTGTAGCGGGTCGGTGGTCGACGGGATCTGGAAACTGTAATAGCTCATCGCCTGCCAGCGGCTGGCAGCTTGATCCTGCGCGGCTGCGAGGCAAGGAGTCGCGAGTAGCGCGACGATCGGAAGGATGAACCTAAATCGCATCGAAGCCTCCTGATGCTGAGATTGCCGACCAGCATGGCACGGCCGCGAGCGCGGTCCAGGCCGCGCGCCAGCGCGCCCCGCTGGGGTCGCCTTGACGGCGCCGTCAGCGGGCGTGGCACCATGATGGACCGGCGGGCGGCGTTTCATTGGGGGTGCAGCGCGATGTTTTGAGAGCAGCCATCCACGGCCTGGTGATCGATGATGACACCGGTCTTCACGGTCTTGGTGGCGACATCGTAGGAAGCGTAAGAAGCAGTCTGCGGGTCACCGCTGGTGCCGACGGCGGGCGAAGCGAGTTCGAGAAAGCAGGCGCGGCCGCCGTCGAGGGTCCGCACCTGAATCCCTTCGTAGATGGCTATCCGCAGCGGGCAGAGTTTTACCGTCGCGCCGGCGACCGCCCGCAGCTCCTTGAGCGTGCAGCCGGTGACCGTGTTGAGGATTGAGAGGACGACGGACTTCGTGGGACTCCAGATCACGAAATGCGCTTCCGTGGCGGGCGCGTTACCATCGGCAAATCTCTGGTCGCCACGCGCTTTGTAGGCGCGATTGTTGGCGTCGATGGCGTCCTTCCAGATATCGGCATAGGTCGCCGTTTCCGCCGAGCGCTGTTGCAGATTGGCATAGCTCATCGCACGCCATGCACCGGGGTCGGGTGTCAGCGGCCGCGCCGTGACGGCACTGGTGATTTCGGTCATCGCAATCAAGCTCGCGGCCAGGATGCGCGCCGAACGTCTGGCAATGCGTGCGGCCGGCACCGTCTCGGTATGACAATATCTAATATAATATCTTTGTGTTGTCGATGCTAGCACGCCCACGACCGGCTCTCCTATTCATAACGGGATCGGCCTGGCACCCACCACCAGAAATCCTTGGGCGAGTGCTCGCGATTGCGCCACGGGGCGGCCGTCACAGGCGGATGGATAGACTGCATATTCCAGACGGCGCCGTAGTAGTAGAAGTTCGCGGTCTCGCGCCGCAACCGCCTTCCGGAAGCATCAAGGAAATCCGTGGCGCAATGCACGACCGGACCGCGGTAACGGGTCACGCGCGCGGTCTGCTCATCAAGAGCACCGGGCTTGCATCCGAACAGCCAGATCGACGATGGGTAGAGGCGGTCCGCCGGCGCGGCCGCGATCAGGCGAAGATAGGCGGCGTTTGCCTCCGGCTGCGTGGGATAGGGGAAGCGCTCGGTGAGCAGCGGCGCGAAGGTCGAGCGATCCGGCGCGTATTCGAGTCGGCCCGGCCTGACCTGAGCAGGGCTGTAAAGCGGCTCCGGCGCAAACGGTCCGAGGTCGACCACCGGCGCGGCCGGTGTGGCGCAGCCGGCCAGGGTAATCAGCAGCGGCACCATCAGACCATGGGTTCGGTGGATCATGGTGTTGCCTCGCCGCTCGCCGTCGCCCGGCGTTTGCCGTCGGAACCAGCCCGCCAATCCCACGGCATCTGAAAGGTGCTGGACCATAGACCGCGGTAGGCCTTGCGGGCGTCCTGTTCAGCGAGCGCGTAGACGCGGATGCCGGGATCGTCCGGGGAGGGCGGCCGCGCGACAGCGATGCCCTCGCGCACCATGTCCGCGGCGATATCCGGATGACCCGCCGAAGCGCAACGCACGAGACGTTCACCGTCGTCATCGCGCAGCGTCCTGCAAGCGAGCCAGACGTTAAGCGTCGCAGTCACGAGCCAGGCGGTCGCCATTGTACCGCAAGGCCAAGGCTGGCGGCCGAGGTGCGCGGTTTGATCGGGCGCGCAGGTGTCGATTCCGTACAGCCGATAGACCGCGTGAGTCTCGATGTCGCGGAAGCGCGTGCCGTCAATCACCTCAACGCGCAATGGTGGCGACTGTACCGCGGCCTTCGGCGAATAGATTCCGGAAGCCGCATTAGGCGTCTGAGCAAAGCTCGCTCGACCGCTGAGAACAGCCAGCCCCGTCAGCGCGGCAACAACGAGTTTAGGCGGCGACATCATCGCGCGATCCGAGATCGAGCTTGTGAAAGACGTTGGCGATAATGTCGGTCGTGTAGACCGTCTCGCCATCTTTCTTGTAGGAGCCGTCCGCGATGCGACATTCGGCATAGACCGCATCGCCCTTCGCGATATTTGCGATCGCCCATTCGGCGGCCTTTTCATTGAGGATCGTGACCGTCACCCAATCGGTCTCTTCCCGGCGCTCGCCCTTGGCGTCGGTCCAGGCGCGATCAGTCGCCACGTTGATCTTGGCAGCCTTGTTGAAAGCCTTCGGCGTTTGGCCGACGCGTCCGCGCAAGATGAACAGATTTGTCGTTCTCATGGATCTTCCTCCTTGGGTTGCTGGATGGTTATCAGGGCGTTGGCGCCTGCGAGCGCAACGTTGCAGGCGCAGGCGAAGTGGCAGGCACACTCCGATGCAGCGCGCGCAGGATGATGGCGTTTGGATCGGGCAGGTCGGCAAAATCCCAAAGCCCCGCTTTAGCGCGCTGCGCCACGAGCTCCGCGATGAAATAAGGTGGATGTACCGGCTGGCCGTCAGGCTTCAGGGCCGCGAAGGCAAAGCCCGTCGCGATCAAAGCGGTGCCGAGGTCGATTCGCGACCCGGCGCCGGCACCACTGATGCGCGTTGCCACGCAGAACACGAAGACGGTGCGCGTCTCAGGTTGCTCGGCCGCATCATAGCATACAGGACGCAGATCGCGCGTCAGCGCCACCAGCATCGTGAGCGACGCCTCACCGCAGTCGCGCTTGAGACCATGGCCATTGGTGAAGCTCGTTCCGCGAAGGCAGGCCTGCACACCGTAAAGCCGGTAGGTGACGCCGGCGTCGGACCAACTGTCTCCGGTGAGGTAAAGGGCCGTGGTGGGAACTGCAAACCAGTGGGACTCAGCGGTCCACGTCGGTGCGGCGCCGAAGCCGATGAGCAGCGCAAAGAAGGCGACGACGGCGCGCGTACACCGCATGCTAGTAGCCCCGTAAAGAGAAGTAGAAGCGTTGGCTGCCGTTCGCCGTGCTGATATCAACGTAGTAGGGCTCGCTGCGTGGATCGCGCGGTGTCGTTGGATAACTCGTGGTACAGCCACCATCCCCGCCCGAGCAGATCTGCTGTGGCTTGGAGAGATCGGCGCAGAGACTGCCGTTCGGCGCAGGCATGAAGTCGGCCCCACCATCCGTCGGTGACTGCACTGACGTCAGGCCGGCAGGACAGGCCTGATAAGGCTCATAGCCGAGACCGCTGGCGTTGCCCTCCGGGCAGGATGGCCAGCCGCCGCCTTTCGCCAGGTGCCGAAACAGCGCCTGCATAACCGGTACGCAGTAAGGGATGCCCTGCCAGCTCGGGGCAGCCGCTGCGCATAACAGCACCTTGCACCCAAACGACGCGTCTTGGGCGCGGGCTCCGATCCCGACGCCGGGCGCGAATCCAAGTCCGAAAGCCACGAGCAAAGCTGCACTGCGCTTCATCTGGTACCCGGGGTTAGAGTTGCAGCAGGCGTGCTGCACGCTATTGCCAAGGTACCAACATCTAATATATTGTCTATCAGATAATGGGGTTGGGTGGTATGTCAGTCCGCTTCGCGGCAATCGGGTTTAGCGTCCTGGCGGGTATGGCAATGGCCAACGCGCAGGACACCAAGCCAGCGCGCGTGGCCGCCGTGGACGCTGACGGCCGTATCCTGCCGCTCGCGGACGCGCCAGTCGCGATTGAACGGATCGACGGCACATCGGTTGGCACATCGCCCTGCCCGAACGCCAGAGCGATGGCGGCGGATGAAGCCCGCGCGCTGGTCGTTCGCATCGCTACGGCGGAGAACTTCTATCCTGACTTCGTCCAATCGGTCGCCAAGATCGAAAGCCATTTCAATTCTACCGCACTGTCGGACAAGGGTGCGGTCGGCTTGATGCAGTTGGAGCCGGAAACGGCGCAACGCTTCAAGGTCGATCGATGCGATCCCGCCGACAATGTCCGTGGCGGCGTGCGCTTTCTCCGCGCCCTCCAAAACAAGTACCGGAATCCGCTTTTTATCCTCGCGGCCTACAACGCCGGCGAGGGCGCCGTGGACAGCAATCGCGGCGTGCCCCCGTTTCCCGAAACCGTCCGTTTCGTCGCGCGGGTGATCAACGACTTCTACACCTGGCCGGCGCCGGGCCACGCGGATTCCCGGCGCGCACTCCACCGCAAAGTCGCCGATCGGCCTGACCTGATCGAACCGGGGTCAACGCGCGCTCCGCCGCAGACCTCCGCGCCGACGCCGCCGGGCCAGGCACGCTGGGATGACGGCTTTGTCATGCATGTCGAT
>CALRXG020000063.1:0-19170 GCA_943372075.1 Bordetella parapertussis
AAAAACGGTCCTCATCCTTCCACGCGCGGAAGGCATCCACAATGTGCGTAATATTACCCTCGCCCAAGACGTTTTTCTTGGGACGCTCCTCGAATTCTTTCGCGCCGTGGATAAACAGGACCTTGCCCTTGCGTTCGGGCGCTTTCGCCTTGTTGAGGATCAGGACCGTCGCGGGAATTCCGGTGCCCGCGAAGAGGTTTTCCGGCAAACCAACAATCGCCTCGAACAAATCCGCCTTCAGCATTCCCTCACGAATACGTCCATCTCCGGAGCCGCGAAACAGCACGCCATGCGGCATGACCACACCGCACACGCCTTTCGCGTTGAGCGTCGACACCATGTGCTGAACGAAAGCAAGGTCGCCCATGTTCTTAGGCGGAATGCCGTAAATGAAACGATTGTGTCCCTTCTTCTCGTTCTCGCCAGACACGTCCTCCGCGCCCCACGCGTCGAGCGAGAATGGAGGATTGGCGATAACGCGATCGTAGAGGATGAGGTTGCCATCGGTATCGAGCAGGCGCGGATTTCGTATCGTGTCACCTTTTTCAATCCGTGCGTCACGCAATCCGTGCAGCAACAGGTTCATCTTGGCGATAGCCCATGTGCCCAGGTTTTTTTCCTGTCCGTGGAGGGTGATGTTGATGGGTTGACCGAGCCGCTTCCCTTCAAGCTGGGCTACGTGGTCCGCACTTTGGATCAACATACCACCCGATCCGCAGGTCGGATCGCTGATACGCATTCCCGGCTTAGGATCGAGCAGCTCGACGATGAGACGCACAACATGATGCGGCGTATAAAACTCTCCCCCTTTCTTGCCGGCGTCATCGGCGAATTTATCGATCAGATATTCATAGGCACGCCCGAGCATGTCTGGCTCGGACAGCGCTGCATTGGAAAGATCGATCCGTGAGAAGTGATCGATCAATCGAGCAAGCACACCTTCTCGGTTCTTAGCGTCGCCAAGACGCGATTCGGAATTGAAATCGATATTGGCAAGCACGCCCTCGATTGAGGGATTTGCATCTTCGATCGCTGCGCACGCCTTATTGAGTTGGTCGCCGATCCCAGTTGTCAGCTTTTTCAGTTCGGACCATCGGGCACGTTCGGCAAGAAAGAACTCGTGCTCATCCGGGTCATTGTAGGCAATGTCCGCCGGCAGCCCGTTGCGAATACACTCTTGGGCCTCCTCCTCGAAGCGATCCGAAAGGCGCTTCAGAAAGAGGAAGCCGAAGATGTAAATCTTGTAGTCCGAGCTATCGATGGAGCCCCGCAAAATGTCAGCGGACCTCCACAGATGGTTTTCGAGTTCAGATCGTGTCAGCTTGGCCATTTTTCTCCTCAGTGCTTCTGGTTGCCGCCAAATAGGCGCGCATCCATCAACCGCCGTACAAGGGTGCGGCGGACTTCAGCGGCTTCGATGGCTGTGCGATATGCGGTCTGGGCGTCGCTGACGAGCGCGGCGATGCGCCGCTGCTCCTCAAGAGCTGGTAAATCAAGTTCGAGTTTCGCGAAGTCCTTTGGGGAGAGCGACAACAGCGTCGTCGCCCCTCGCCGCAGCATCTCGATCTTGGGACGGAACACCTCGCTCGACAGGATTGCGAAGAGCGCTCCACCAATCGCAGCCGGTCCGGGGCGGACAACGATGACATTGCCACTTGCGATCGCTCCGGCGGTCGTCTCGCCTACGAGACCGAACTTCAGTGTTGTGCCTCGGCCTGTCACAAGGACGTCGTCGGTGCGCACCGCATAGGTATCCGCCCGCCGCAAGTCTGCGAAAGCCACCCGGTCCAGCCCAAGAAGGGGCGTAACATCGCCATCCAGAAGATCGCGCACGCCAATAACGGGCAGTTTTTCACCAGGACGATCCTTCGTCTCTTCGCGCGAAACCCCTATGCCTGCGAAAACCTGCGCGACGTCGCCGAGGCGATGACCGATTTTCCATTGCATTTCGTCGTCTAGCATGGCCCTTGTATGGGGAAATTTACTTTAGAAGTCAATACGAAGCGTAACCGTAGCGAGCTACAGACGAAAATTTATGGATTTATTCTTGAAGTTCCGAAGAATTCTGCCATCTTATGCCGGCCAGACCCTGAGTCTGGCTCTTTTGCAACCGGCCACAGGAGTAATTGATGGCTACACGAGCCGAGCCCAGTGGGCTCACACTGACGGCAGCGGATGCCGCGTTGATCAGGGGCATGGTCGAACGCGGTGACCGGCACCACGATATCGCAGCGTTTTTCGGCGTGAATCAGGGCCGGATCGCCGAGATCAAAGACGGATCGCGGTTTCCGGGGATTCCGGCCACCGCTGCCAAGGACCTGCCGCCGAAGGGACCCTACTTGGTTCCGAAGGTGGCGTGGCAGGAAAACCGGCTGCGCTAACAGCCGGTTTCCCTGAAACCTCGGGGCCGAAGCCCCGCTAGTCGTGTCTTGAACACCACGAATCTAGCTGGCCCCTTCCCAAAGATCAATGACCCGGCAGCTTCGGACGGGTCATCCTTATCTGACGAAAGGTGGCAGCCCATGGCTGACTACAGGATCGACTGCGTCAATAAACCTAACCGCAATAGCCCTCACGAGCACATTACTCACGTCGGCGGACCCAACCCGGACGGCTCAGGACGCTGGAAGGAAACCGTGCCGAACGTGGTCCGAATGATCGAGCAGAAAACCCATCGTTTCTACACCGCCGAGGGCGGTGCGACAGCCTGGGTCGGCGTCCGGACGAGCGCCGCTGGAAACAAATTCCTACAGACCTACTCGGACGGAATTTGGAAGGACAATCTGCTGGCTTTGAAAGAGTGTAGCTAACGTCAGCGCGATAGTAATAGCGTTACAGGATCCGCGAGATTCCTCGCGGGTCCTTTCTTTATCAGATGCGAGGTCGATGGACATCGCGACCGACGACTTGATGGTTGGTTTAGTGAATATCACCAAACTTTTTCAAGAAGTATAGTGAAATCAGGTAGTTAGATAATTTTCTGGCGGAGAGAGTGGGATTCGAACCCACGGTACGGTTTCCCGCACACACGCTTTCCAAGCGTGCGCCTTAAGCCACTCGGCCATCTCTCCGGGAGGCCCTCTCTTGAAGGGCCGGGGCGGATTTTGCAAGGGGCGCGGGGCTAGGACGCGAAATTTCCCCAATGGATTGAAAATGTTGGGTAAAATGGCAGTGTCATCGGTTGCACGGCACGTCTTTGGTCGCGGTTGCGCGCGATTCCGCGGGCGGCAGCCGGTCCGAACCCAGCAAATCAGCGGCATGCGGCCGGGCGGCCCGCCTCCGTCGCAGCCGCAGGTACGGGCAGGCTGCCGCTTGCTGCAGCGGACCCATGGCTGCGGTCGGCACCCGGCGTTCCCTGCCTTTCCAGGATGAAGGCACAACGAAGAGCAATATCCGGACGATTCTGTCGCGAGACCGCGAAGCTGCGCCCCCATCGACACTGCCAACCTGTCGGTGATGTGCCCGAACAGGTGTCAGCCATGTCTCCGGACCAACCAATGCTCGGGTGATCACACCGAACAGGCCGTTTGACATTTGAATCGCGAGATCGGCGCACGACCACAAAGCAAGAAAGATGGGCAAAGGCAGCGCCCGCCCATCCTTCGACTCGTCGCGAGGCTTGCTTGCTCAGTGATATCGCGCGGCAAGATCAGCCGTGCGGCGCGGCCACAGGGTCGTGGGCTCGGGCAGCGCCGCATTTGCCGTATTGTGCGTGTCTTGCAGCGCCTCGATGAAGTCCGCGAACCATTGCTGGATGGTGCCGCCGTTGAGCCGCTCCATCATGGCTTCCCAGCGCATCCGCCGCTCGGTCAGCGGCATCGCCAGCGCCGTTGCCAGCGTGCGCGCCATGCCGTCGATGTCGTGCGGGTTGACCAGCAACGCGGCGTCGAGCTCGTTTGCCGCACCGGCGAATTTCGACAGCACCAGCACGCCGGGGTCGGCCGGATTTTGTGCCGCGACATATTCCTTAGCGACGAGGTTCATGCCGTCCTGCAACGGCGTCACCACGCCGACCTGCGCGGTACGATAAAGGCCTGCGAGCACGCCCTGGCCAAATCCCTTGTTGAGATAGCGGATCGGCGTCCAGTCCACCTCGCCATGCTCGCCGTTGACATCGGTGACGAGCTTCGCCACCTCGCTGGCGAGATTGCCATAGGCCTCGATCGCGCCGCGCGACGGCGTTGCGATCTGCAGCATCGACACCGAACGCTTCAGGTTCGGATACAGCGCCCACATCCGGTCGAACGCCTTGATGCGATTGACGAGGCCCTTGGAGTAGTCGAGCCGGTCGACGCCGATCGCGAGCTTCTCGCCGTTGAGGCTGCGCCGCAGCCGCGTCACGTCGGGATGCGTCATCGCCTTGGTCGCCTGCTGAGCGAACTTGCCCGGATCGATGCCGATCGGGAACACCGCGGCGCGGGTGCGGCCGAACGACGAATTGACCACGCCGTCGCGCACCTCGAGCCCGAGTTCGTTCTGCACATAGCTCAGGAAATTCTCGCAATCCTCATCGGTCTGGAACCCGATCA
Organism: Bordetella parapertussis; assembly: GCA_943372075.1. Taxonomy (GTDB): domain Bacteria; phylum Pseudomonadota; class Alphaproteobacteria; order Rhizobiales; family Xanthobacteraceae; genus Bradyrhizobium. The sequence continues at coordinate 4,530 of CALRXG020000063.1, forward strand.
GGTCATAGGACAGCATTGCCTCGATCAGCTCACGATGATTGGGCACCCCCGAGATCACCGAACGCGCCGGCCACGGCGTATGCAGGAAGAAGCCGACAGGCTGCGTGACCCCGAGATCGCGCAGCTCGGCGCCGAGCGCGAGGAAGTGGTAATCCTGGATCCAGAACACGGAATCAGGCTTGCGGAAGCGCAACAGCGCACGCGCCATGAACGCATTCACCTCGCGATAGCTCGTGTAGTCCTCGTGCGAGGCGCGAATCAGATCGGCGCGCGAATGCATCGCGGGCCACAGCGCCGAATTGGCAAAGCCTTCGTAGTAGCCGCCATAATGCGCAGCCGGCAGGTCGAGCATCGCCAGCGCGCCCGCGCCGAGTGCCTCGACCTCTGCGAAAGGTTCCTTGTGGTTCCCATCGCGGACCCGTCCGCTGGAACCGACCCATATTGCCCCTGTCTTTTCCACCACCGGCAACAATGCCGCAGCCAGCCCCCCCGTCATGGGTTCATTGGGTTTTCCGCGCGAGACGCGGTTCGATACGACGACGAGGTTCACCAGGTCCCCTCCTGTTGGTCAACTCGCGTATTAACAACCATTCATCAAGATGGTTCCTGATCAAGGAATCTCCCAAATGAAACCAAATTCTGGCGAAGCCTTACGGAACTCGCGGGAACTCGCGAAAAGAAAATGACGCGTAAGGTGTGCGCGCCGACGCAAAACAACCGCATTCGTTGATGCGAAGCGCGAAGCGCGAAGCACGATGCAGCGTGATCTGGTTATGTCAGCTTCTCGCCTCTATCGCCGTCGAGCAGGCCCGCGAGAAATTGACGCACATCGCTTGGACCGCCGAAATGTCCCGCGACACCGGTCGCATGACGGCCGACGGAGAATGCGAGACCGTCGTAGTCAGGCATGATCGCGAATACGGTCTCGTCGGTCACGTCGTCTCCGATGAAGAATGGACGGCGTCCCTTGAACGGCTCATGCGTCATCAATTCGCGCACGCCGGTCGCCTTGGTGAAGCCGGAATGCTTGATCTCGCAGACGCTCTTGCCCGGCAGCACCTCGATCGGCGCGGTCGGCAGCTCGGCGCGGATAAACGACACCGCTTCGTAGATCGCTCTCTCCGCCTGCGGCGCCAGCCGGTAATGCAGCGCCAGCGAATAGCCCTTGTCCTCGAGCAGAATGCCGGGGCTGAGCTTTGCGATCGCGGCAAGGCGGCGCTTCAATTCCTTGTCGAGTGGCGGCGCGTGCGCGGCAACCGCCTCGCTGTCCGGCTGCAGCCGCATCTCGGCGCCATGTCCCCCGATCGCGGGAAACACGTCCGGGGCGAAGATCAGGTCGATGTCGTTGAGCGAGCGGCCAGAGACCAGCGCCAGCGCGCCGCCCGTGCGCTCATGCAGCTGCTTCAGCGTCGTCGCGAGCTCCGGCGGCACCCACACCTCACGCGGCGTCGGTGCGAAATCGAGCAGGGTGCCGTCGATATCGAGCAATACGGCGGTCTGTGCCAACGGCGGGATCAGCGACGCGGGCGCCCGCACGCTGTCAGTCGCTCGGTCAGGGCTGATGTCGTCATCCAGGGGCATTTCGGCCAATTCATGCTTCATCCTAGTCTACTCCACAAATGCCAGTGGTCGCGCGACGGATTCGAGCGATTTCCGCTCGGCCGCGACGGCATAGCGCCATGCGACGGCTGCTGCGACCAACATGAGTGCCGACCCCAGCAGGTAGCCGGCGAAGACGCTGTTGCGCGATCCGGTATCGATCAGCACGCCGAACAGCGCCGGCCCGATCACACCGCCGATGCCGGTACCAACAGCATAGAAGACGGCGATCGCTAGCGCGCGGACTTCCAGCGGGAAGGTCTCGCTGACGGTGAGATAGGCGGCGCTCGCGGCGGGCGAAGCGAAGAAGAAGATCACCATCCAGGCGATGGTCTGGGTCTGCGCGCTGAACACGCCGATCGAGAACAGGTAGCCGGACAGCGCCAGCAGCACGCCGGAGACGCCGTAGGTCAGCGTGATCATGGTGCGGCGGCCGAGCGTGTCGAACAGGCGGCCGAGCAGCAGCGGCCCGAGGAAGTTGCCGGCGGCGAATGGCAGGATGTACCAGCCGACATTGCTGGCGGCGATGCCGAAGAAATCGGTCAGGATCAGCGCGAAGGTGAAGAAGATCGCGTTGTAGAAGAACGCCTGCGCGGCCATCAGCGTCAGCCCGACCAGCGAACGCTGCCGGTAGGTCGAGAACAGCGTCACCACGACCTCGCGCAGCGGCGTGTGATCGCGCATCCGGAGCTTGATCTTATCGAACCCCTCGCTCGGCTGTTCGTGGCCGAGCACGGAGGTCTCGATATCGGCGACGATCTTCTGCGCTTGATCGGGATAGCCATGGATCATCAGCCAGCGCGGGCTTTCCGGAATCCACATCCGCATCAGCAACACGACAAGGCCGAGCACCGCGCCGGTGAAGTAAGCGATCCGCCAACCGTGGTCCGGCGCAAGCAAGGCGGGGTCGAGCAGCACGATGGCACTCAGCGCGCCGATCGCGGCACCGATCCAGAAGCTGCCGTTGATGACGAGATCGGTCCAGCCGCGATAGCGCGCCGGCACCAATTCCTGAATGGTCGAGTTGATCGCGGTGTATTCGCCGCCGATGCCGGCGCCGGTGAGGAAACGAAACAGCGCGTAGCTCGCGACATTCCACGACAGCGCGGTGGCGGCTGTGGCCGAGAGATACAGCGCGAGCGTGATGAAGAACAGTTTCTTGCGGCCGATCCGGTCGGTGAGCCAGCCGAAGCCGAGCGCGCCGAGCACGGCGCCGGCGAGATAGGCGCTGCTGGCCAGCCCGACATCAGCATTGGAGAAGCGCATCGTGGGGCTGTCCTTGAGCGCCCCCGACAGCGCACCCGCGAGCGTCACTTCGAGCCCGTCGAGGATCCAGGTGATACCGAGCGCCAGCACGACGCGGGTGTGAAAGCCGCTCCAACGCAGATTATCGAGACGCAGCGGGATCGACGTCTCGATGACGCGCTCGTCGCCCTGCCCGGCCGGCGACGATGTCGCCTCCGTGGTCGTCGCAGAACCCAACCGTGTCCGCTGCAAATTCATCAGAATGGACCAATGGGAAAATCCCCGGAACGATACGTTCCAAGGTTCTCCCTTCCAGGATTGCGGCAAACGGAGTGCCCGCCACGCGACGTCAACGCCGCAGGCGCGGATGGGTTCCCGCAATGCGGTATAGGAACCGGGATCGCGGCGCGTGGTTCTCGGCTCAAAAGTCACGGAGACATCGATGGCCGCGCGCAAGAACACCGGGCGCAAGACGGCGAGCAAGTCCGCAAGGACATCGGATGCACGACCTACGGGCCCGGCGCAGCGCAAGCGCGGCGCGAAGACGACGACGGCGAAGCGCTGGTCGCAGCGGGTGACAAAGGAGAGCGACGCGCTCGATCTCAAGCGCGGCGTGTTCAAGCTGACCAGCGCGAAGAAGATCGCGGCATCGCTGAAGACATCCGCGGAGCAAAGCACGCGGCGCAAGAGCGGCGCCTATCGTTCTGCGCTCTCGATGCTGACCTTCTATATCAACCGCGCCGGCAAGTCGCTGCCGAAGAGCGAGCGATCACGGCTGGAGCGCGCTAAGGTCGAATTGAAGCACCAGTGCGGACGGGATTGATTGCATCGTCCCGACCGCCGTCGTCCTGGCGAAAGCCAGACGACGATGATGGATAGATTGGCGCGTCCGCTACGCCGCGCGGATGTTCGCCATGAAGCGATCGAGTTCCTCGCGCAGCCGCGCGCTCTCGACCGACAGCGAGCGGGCCGAGTTCAGCACTTCTTCCGAGGCTGCGCCCGTCTCGGTCGCGCCGCGGTTGACCTGGGTGACGCTCGAAGCCGCTTCCTGAGTCCCCTGCGCGACATTCTGCACGCTGCGCGCAATCTCTTGCGTTGCCGCGCTCTGCTGCTCGACCGAGCTCGCGATATTGGTCGCGATCCCGGAGATCTGCCCGATCGTGCCGCCGATCTCCTTGATCGCGGCGACCGATTCCTGCGTGGCGGATTGCATGCCCGAGATGTGGGTGGAGATCTCGTCGGTGGCCCTGGCAGTCTGGCTCGCCAGCGACTTCACCTCGGAGGCGACCACCGCAAAGCCGCGACCAGCATCGCCGGCACGCGCGGCCTCGATGGTGGCGTTCAGCGCCAACAGATTGGTCTGCTCGGCGATTGCCGTGATCAGCTTGTCCACGTCACCGATCTCCTGCGCGGCGCGCGAGAGCTTGCCGATCCGGGCGTCGGTCTGCTCGGCCTGACGCACGGCGGAATCGGCGATCTGGCTGGATTCCTTGGCGCGGCGGCCGATCTCGTCGACCGACGCCGACAGCTCCTCGGTCGCAGACGCCACCGACTGCATGTTGCTGGACGCCTCCTCGGAGGCGCCGGCGACCTGGCTCGACAGGTTCTGCGTGACCTCCGCGGTCCGCGTCAGCGTGCCGGCCGCGGATTCGAGTTGCACGGCGGACGCCGACACGTTGGAGACGATCGAGCCGACGGCGGATTCGAATTCGTCGGCGAAGCGAATCAATTCGCTGCGCCGCGCGGTCGCGCTCGCCTTGTTCTGTGCTTCCTGGGTCGCAGCGTCGCGCTCGGCCTTGGCGACCGCCTGGACCTTGAACTCCTCCACCGCGCCAGCCATCTCGCCGAGTTCGTCGCGGCGGCCGAGGCCGGGCAACACGACGTCGAAGTTGCCCGCCGCAAGCTCGCGCATCGCCGCGCACATCGCCGCGATCGGCCGCGAAATACCTTTGCCGAGCAGGAATGCCCAGACCAACCCGAGCACGAAGCTGCCGGCGGCGAGCATCAGGATCAGCTGCTCGGTCTCGCCGATCATCGCGTGCGATTCGTTCTCGAGCCGCTTCTGGTCGGCGAGCAGATCGGATTTCATCGCCGCCGCGCCCTGGCTGATGGCGGTCGCCGATTCCGTCATCTCGACGGTCAATTCGTCGATCGACTTGGCGTTCGCGATCAGCTTGGCGAGCGCCTCGCGGTACTCCTCGAGCAGCGCGGTGATGTCCTTCACGCCTTGGGTAATCCGCTCGTTGTTCGAGGTGATCCCTTTCACCAGATTATCGGCGAATTTCAGCCGGGCGAGCGCGCTGGAGGCAACCGTCTTGTCGCCATTGACGACGAAGGTGTTGACCGCACCGGTGATCGACTGGAGCTGGTCGGACACTTTCTTGGCGCCGAACTGGATCGATTGCAGCTCGGAATCATCGGCATTGCTCGGGAGATCGTCGAGCTTGTAGCGCATCGAGGTCGCGCTGCGGACCAGTCTGTTCTGCGCGGTCTGCGCGCTCTCGTCCTTGATGCGGACGATCTCGGCAAAGATCTTGGTGAAGGCGCGGAATTCACGCTCCAGCTTGGTGACCTGCTCGAGCCGGGCCGGATTGGTGGTGCCCTTCATCGACGCCACGATGGCGTCCTTCAGGCTGGCCTCGGCGGCGAGCGCCGCCTTGGCATCGTCCTCCTTGCCGGTCGCGACGTAATAACGTGCCAGCGAACGGTAGGAGATCAATTCGCGGTCGATGTTGCGGGCCAGATCCGCCTCCGCGACGCTCTGGCGATAGGAGCCGACGCCGGCAGAGACCCGCTCGAAGCCCATATAGGCAAAGCCCATGGTGGCCGCCGACAGCGCCAGCGTGACGGCGAACCCGAGCATGATCTTGGCACGAAATCTGAGGGTCGGGAACCTGATCGACCGCGATCGCTTGAGCCCCGCCATTCCAACCCCCGTCTTCATTCTGAAAACCACGCAGAATCCGGCGGCGACCCGCCCCCAGACCCCGGAGGGCAAAACTAAGGCAGAATCGATAAGGCCCGGTAAATGGGCAGCCGGCACGGCAGTAACTGTCCGGTACTACCTTGGTCGGGCGAAAAGGGTGGGCTTGGCGATTGACCTGCCGGTCCGGCCCGATAGTTTAGAACCGATCAAACCTGTCCCTGCCCGGGTCAGGACAATACATCGGGAGGTGTCCCATGTCATCGCGTCGAACGGCGCCGTTGGCGTCTGCGACGAGCGTTGCTGCCGGCGGGCTGGCCCGGCCAATGACATTTCCCCTCACGACCTAGACGATACCGGCGGGCCTGACTGCAACCAATTGCGGCATGGCCCGTATGCCCTAACGACCCGCGCGGGTTCGACCGGCCGCGCCAAGAAAAGCAAAAAATTCTGATCAGGGAGAACGCCTGTGGCGGAGCAGCACGGCAGCGCCACCGACAGCATTGTCGTGGTGCAGGCAAAGACCGACGGGCCGCGGCAAGCCGCGGACGAGATCGCGCGCCAATTGGCGTCGGCTGATCTCGCCATGCTCGTAGTGTTCGTGTCGCCGTTCTACGACCCGCAAACATTCATTGCCGAACTGTCCTCCCGGATGCCTGACGTGCCGATCTTCGGCTGCACCACGGCCGGCGAGCTGTCGCCCGGCGGCTGGGACGAGGACAGTGTCGTGGCGATGGGCTTCAACGCGGCCGATTTCGTCATCGCGGCGCGGCCGCTGTTCGATCTCGCGACATTTCGGGTCGATCATGGCCGCTCGATGTGCACCGAGTTGCAGAACGAATTCGCCCAACGAACCGAGCATTGCGATCACACCGACGAATCTTTCGGATTGCTCTTCATCGACGGCATGTGCCAGCGCGAAGAAACCATCATGTCGGCGATCTATGCATCGCTCGGCGACATCCCGGTGGTCGGCGGTTCAGCCGGCGACGGTCTGCGTTTCGAGAAGTCCTGGGTGTTCTACGCTGGCGAGGCCTTTACCGATGCCGCGGTCCTGATCCTGATCCGGACCCGGCTGCCGTTCCGTCCATTCAAGTGCGACCATTTCGAGCCGACTTCGACCAAGATGGTGGTGACCGAGGCCGACATCGAGCACCGCATCGTCAAGGAATTGAATGCCGAGCCGGCCGCGCTGGAATATTCCCGCGCCGTCGGCCTCAGCGACAGCAAGCTCGAATTGTTCTCTTTCGCCGCGCATCCGGTGCTGGTCCGGGTCGGCGGCGCCTATTACGCGCGGTCGATCCAACGCACCAACCCGGACGGATCGCTGCAATTCTTCTGCGCGATCGACGAGGGCATGGTGCTGACCGTGGCGCGCGAGCGCGATCCGATCGACGTCACGAGCCGCCTGCTCAAGGAATTGAGCGACGATCTCGGCGAGGTCTCGATGTTCATCGGCTTCGAATGCGTGCTGCGCCGGCTCGACGTCGAGCAGCGCCAGCTGTCGCGGGAAATGTCGGAACTCTATCGCCGCAACAAAGTGATTGGCTTTCAGACTTACGGCGAGCAGTATCGCTCCATGCACGTCAACCAGACGCTGACCGGCATTGCCATCGGCAAGCGGGCTGTCGCGCCACAATGACCGACAGCAAGACCAGCCGCATCGTGGCGCTCGAACGCGAGGCCGAGAAGCTGCGCAAGATCAACGCAGCGCTGATGTCGCGCGTCGAACGCTCGACCGATCAGCAGCTCAACGCCTTTTCGCTGTTCGAGACCGCGATCGCGCTCGATCAACAGGTCCGCGACCGCACCCAGCAGCTGAAGCAGGCGCTGCAATCGCTGGAAAAGACCAATGGACGCCTCCTGCAGGCCAAGCAGCAGGCCGAAGCGGCCAGTTCGCTGAAGTCGTCGGTGCTGGTTTCGGTGACCCACGATCTGCTGCAGCCGCTGAATGCGGCGCGGCTGACGCTGTCCGCGCTGACCGAGATGACCACCGAGCCCAAGAGCGTCGCGCTGACCCACCAGATCGATCGTTCGCTGGCGACGCTCGAGGACATGCTGCGCACGCTGCTCGACATCTCGAAGCTCGATGCGGGCGTGCTACGGCCCGAATTCGGGCCGGTCGCGATCGCCTCGCTGTTCGAGCCGCTGGAGCAGGAATTCGCCGCGACCGCCGCCAAGCGCAATCTCGACTTCCGGATCATGCCGTCGTCCGCGGTGGTTCGCTCGGACCCGCTGATGCTGCGCCGGATCCTGCAGAACCTGCTCGCCAACGCACTGCGTTATACCCAGCGCGGCACCGTGCTGATGGGATGCCGGGCCAAGGGCGACGATATCTGCATCGAGGTGCACGACACCGGGCCGGGCATTCCGGAAACCCAGCGCGAGGCCATCTTCGTCGAGTTTCAGCGCGGCGACGCCGGTGCCGGCGACAAGGCCGGCATCGGCCTTGGCCTTTCGATCGTGCGCCGGTTCGCCGACTTGCTCGGTCACAACATCAAGCTCGGCTCGCGCGCCGGCAAGGGTTCGATGTTCTCGGTCACGGTGCCGCGCACCCTGGATCCGGTCGCGATTCCGGTGCGCGAACAGGCCAGTGTCGACTATCGCTATGGCGGCATGGAAGGCGCCAAGATCCTGCTGATCGAGAACGATCTGTCGAGCGCCGAGGGCCTCGCCCATCTGCTGGAGAAGTGGGGCTGCGACGTCGCGGTGACGATCTCCAAGACGGAGGCGCTCGAGCGCATCCACGCGCTCGACGGCATTCCCGATGCCATCATCGCCGACCTGCATCTCGACAATGGCGAGACCGGCATCCAGGCCGTCGACGTGATCCGCGGCCAGATCAACGCCAAGGTTCCGGCGATCATCGTCACCGCCGACTACTCGGCCAAAGCGGCCTCCGACGTGTCGGCGTTCGGCCACGAATTGCTGAAGAAGCCGATCAAGCCCGCCGAGATGCGCTCGCTGCTGTCGTTCCTGCTGGCTGCCGAACAGTCCGGCGTGGGACTATGATTCGATCCCGTGCGACGATGGCGGCGCCGTCACCGGCGCGTGGTCGTGCTTGCCGAAATCGAGTTTCGACAGCGCGATGATGGCCTCGGTGCGGCTGCGGACGCCGAGCTTTCGCAGGATCTCCGAGACGTGCACCTTCACGGTGGTGACGGAGATCGCGAGTTCATAGGCGATGTGCTTGTTCTGCAGTCCGTGGCAGATCATGTCCAGCACGCGAAGCTGTTGCGCGGTGAACTGGCCGAGTTGCTGCACCAGCTCCCGCGTCTCGGCCTGGCTCTTTCGCGCGGCAGCGGTGTCGCGGAAGCGCGTCGGCAGGCACACCGCGCCTTCGAGGATGCCGCGCAGCAGCCGCGCCAGCTCGACCTTCGGCGTCGACTTCGGGATGTAACCGGATATGCCGAGCGAGATCGCGCCGCCGACGATCCGGGGATCGTCATGCGCCGACACGATCACCAGCGCACTGCGCGGCGCGGCGGCACGCACCCGGTAGGCGCCGAGCAGGCCCGTGGTGCCGGGCATCGACAAATCGAGCAGGATCAGATCGAGGCCATCGCGGCTCGCGATCACGTCCAGCGCGCCGTCGATCGAGGTCGCCTGCAGCACTTCGGCATCGGGAAACTCGGACCCGATCACACCGATCAGGGCAGCGCGAAACAGCGGGTGATCCTCGACGATCAGCAGTCGAGGCACACCTGCTCTGCCGAGCGGCGGATCGTCGGCCAGGGGCACGGTCGTGGTCAATGCTGCGCCGTCCTCCCTCGGATCGCTGATGACAGCCATTGTGCGCACGACGTTATCTCAAAGCCGACCGGCAGCCTATAGGTAGCACCCCGGATGTGTTCGTCGTGCAGCGCAGCAAAGCTAGGGCGCCTTCTCTGCCTTCGCCCCCGAGCCGACCTCGAGAGCGGGGAGCGGAATCTTGCCGAGCTCGATGATCGCCTTGTTGCGGCTGAACAGCTTCAGCTTGCGCAGGATCTCGGTGACATGCGCCTTCACGGTGGACTCCGCGAGCTTGAGCTCGGAGGCGATCTCGCGGTTCTGCAGGCCGCGAATGATCAAGTGAAGCACCCGGATCTGCTGCGGCGTCAGCTTCTGGATCCGTTCGCGCAGCGTCCGCGCCGTCTCGGACTGATCCAGCGCGCCGACCGCGACAAAATCCCGCGGCGCCGAGACCGATCCGCTCAACACGCGCGCGATCGCCTGCGACAGCTCGCCGAGCGAGGTCGATTTCGGCAGATAGCCGGCCGCCCCCATTTGCAGCGCCTCGCGGATCGTGTGCTTGTCCTCCTCGCTCGAAACGATCGCGATCGGCAGCCGTGGATAGCGATCCCTGATCTTCTGGAAGCCGGAGAATCCGACCACGTCGGGCAGCAGCAGGTCGAGCAGTGCCAGGTCGATATTCGGCTCGCTGGCCAGGATGCCGAGCGCCCCCTTGATCGAGGTCGCCTCGTAGATCCGGGCATCGGGATGCGAGATGCGAATGGCGTTGCCAAGCGCCTCCCCGAACAGGGGATGATCGTCGATGATCAGGAACCCCATCATGAGGACCCTCGCATTGGGATTCGCCAGTAGCGGCTTCTAGTTCGATCCGCCGGTATCCTGCACACTCTGCAGATAAGCATATACGTTTCTGAGCTCGTCGTCGCTGAAGACGTCCTTCCAGGACGGCATGCCCTTGGCCGGCCGCCCGTCATGGACCGTCTTCCAGAAGGTCGATTCCATGTCGTCAGCATAGCGCTTCTTCAGCAGCCTGAGGTCGATCTTTCGCTCGGCCTGCACCGCGTCCGGACCGTGGCAATGGGCGCAGGTGCCGTTGAATGTCTCCCGCCCGGCCTTGGCGTCTCCCCCCTTGGCATCCTCGGCAGCCGCGGGGGCCGCCGCGGTCTGAACCGGCTTCTCGGCCGCGGCCGCCTGCCCCACCGTGACAGGTTCGCCGGTCCCGGTGGACGACGTCATCGCCCGATCGGCCTCGCCGAACTTGACCGGGGCGCCGTTCGGCACGCCGTATTTGGCGAACAGGGCGGCGATATCCGGCTGCAGCGACGGCAGCACGCCGTCGACCTCGTCGCGCAGCGCGCCGGATGCCTTGGCGAAGCCGATCGCGGTGGCCCAGAGCAGGCCGTCGCCCTCGGTCGACACGATCTGATACTTGTCGCCATAGGTGGTCTTGTTGAGCCAGCCCGCCACCGGCGCCCAGATGAAGGCGATATCGACCTTGCCCTGTTCGAGAGCCGCCATGCCCTCCTCCGGGCTGAGCACGGTGACCTTCTGGATATCGTCGCGCATCGCGAGCAGGTTCTGCGGCGTCGACTGATACTGCACTGCGACCCGCAATCCCTTGAGGTCGTCGATGCCGGCGAGCTTGCGATCCCTGGCGCCGACCAACGCATAGCCTTCATGAGCGATCGGCTTCGAGAAGATCACCGCAGGGCCCATGAAGTCGTCGATCAGCGGCAGTCCGACCATGGCGTCGCACTGCTTGCTGAGCAGCGTCTCGCGCACAGTTCGCTTGCCGAAATAGGACTTGTACCAATTGGTGGTCACCGTGCGGCCGAGCTTTTGCGCCACCGCCTGGCCGATCTCGAGATAGAGGCCGGGCCTGCCCGGCTCGTCGCTCGAAAACGGCAAGTTGGTCGGGTCGGCGCAGAGCCGCAGCGGCGGCTTCGCCTCCTCCGCGCCGGCCGAGAGGGCCGGCGCCAACAATGCGGCGGAGAGCAGCACGGTCCGGATCGCCTTCCCCAACTGTACGCGACGCGTTGGGCTCGGCACTTCATTCGACTCCATGCAAGTCGCCTTGATGCAAGTCGCCTTGATGCAAGACACGGACAATGCTGCCTCCATTGCGACGATCGTTACTGCAGTGCGAACACGAACAGCGAACCGCCCTCGGGCGCCGCGGCAACCATCTTCTTGCCGATGTCACCGAGGAAGGCCGGCAGCGCCGCGGTGCGTCCGACCACGATCGCGACATACTGCTTGCCGTCGACCGAATAAGTCACCGGACCGGCACCGATGCCGCTGCCGAGGTTCTTGCTCCACAGCACCTTGCCGTTCTTGGCATCGATGGCACGGAAGTCGCCGTGCAGATTGCCGGAGAACACGAGGTTGCCGCCGGTGGTCAGCGTGCCGCCGTTGAAGGGCAGATCTTCCTTGATGCTCCACACCTTCTTGTTGGCGATCGGATCCCAGGCCACGAGCTCGCCGAGGAAGCCGCCGGGGCCCGCCTTGGTCGGGAATTCGGCGCCGAGATAGAACACGCCGCGCTTGTAGTTCACGTCGGAGACCGACCAGTCCATGCAGACGTTGTTGCTCGGGATGTAGACGAGGCCGGTCCCAGGGTTGAACGACATCGGCTGCCAGTTCTTGCCGCCGATCAGGTTCGGGCAGATGTCCTTGGCGGGATGGCCGGGGCCGGGACGCTTGTCCGGATCCTCTTCCGCCCGCATCGTGTTGATGTCCCACTTCTTGGCCCAGTTGGCGAAGACGTACTTCTCGGCCGAGATCACCTTGCCGGTCTCGCGGTTGGCCACGAAGAAGAAGCCGTTGCGGTCCGCCTTCATCAGGACGGGCGTCTCGGCGCCCTTGATCTTGAGGTCGGCAAGCAAGAGCTCGTTGACGCCGTCATAGTCCCAGGCGTCGGCCGGCGTGCCCTGGATGTGCCACTTGATCTTGCCGGTGTTGGGATCGATCGCCAGCGTCGAGGCCGTGTAGAGGTTGGTCAGCTTGCCGAAATTGCCGTCACCGGTGGAGCGCACGCCTGTATTCCAGGGACCGGGATTGCTGGTACCCCAGTAGACCGTGTCGGACTTGGCGTCGTAGGAGCCGACCAGCCAGGCGGCGCCGCCGCCATGCAGCCCGGTGTCGCCTTTCCAGGTGTCGCTGCCGGGTTCGCCCGGCGCCGGCACCGTGAAGGTCTGCCAGAGCAGCTTGCCGTCCTTGAGATTGAAGGCCTGCAACGCGCCGCGGACGCCGTACTCGCCGCCACCGAAGCCGGTGATCACCTTGTCGCGGACGACGAGCGGCGGCGAGGTGATGACCGAGCCCTGCTTGTAGTCTACGACGGTCGAGGTCCAGAGCTCCTTGCCGGTCTCGGCATCGAGCGCGGTCAGCTTGCCGTCGAGGCGGCCGACCAGGATCTTGCCGTCGGCATAGGACACGCCGCGGCTGTTGACGTCGCAGCAAGCATACTGAAGCACGTCATCGGGAATATCCGGCTGCCAGGTCCACTTGCGCGCACCGGTCGCGGCGTCGATCGCATAGACGTATTTTGGCCCCCACGAGGTCGACACATAGAGGTTCTTGCCGATCACGACCGGCGAAGCCTCGTTGGAGCGCAGCGAAGCGAGCGACATCGAGTAGACGAGCTGCAGCTTGCCGGCGTTCTCGGAATTGATCTGCTTCAGCGGGCTGAAGCGCGTATTGCCGTAATCGTGGCCGGTGATTGCCCATCCGTTCGGATCGGACACCGCCTTCGCGACGGAATCATTCGCTTTCGACGCAGTAATACCTGCCATCATCATGGCGACCAGCGACACGCCGGCAAAGAAAATCCCGCTCCTCAGCTTCATTGGCTTCCTCCAATATGGTTTCGTTGCCGCGATGGATGCATCGCGCGCGCGTCTCTCTACCCAAATGCATGGATCAGCGATCTTCTGTCGCTACATCGGCGATGAAAATGACAGCAACGCCTCTCCGTCGTTATAGGCGGAAGGTAGTAGCGTCAGCGGCGGCGATATTGACGCGCCGCAATTGGCGTCGATCTGCCGGAAATCGCTTGCGCCGCAGCGCATTTTCGTCACGCCGAAGCGCGCCGCCGGCCGCTTGAAAATTGCCCATCGAACGGCTGCCTGCTAGGATCGCGGGCACAGCCCGGAGCCTTCGTGACAGGGCCGTAACTACGACTTTGATCGCGGTTACGTCCCATATGAAGCGTGGTCTACTGGGCCCATAACGAAGCTATTGGGAGAAACGCGTGTCTACAGTCAAACTGACGGTAAACGGCAAGGCGGTTTCGGTCGACGTTGAGGACCGAACCCTCCTCGTGCACCTGTTGCGCGAAAACCTGAACCTGACCGGCACCCATGTCGGCTGCGATACCAGCCAGTGCGGCGCCTGCGTCGTCCATGTCGATGGACGGGCGGTCAAGTCCTGCACCATGCTGGCCGGCCAGGCGGCAGGCTCCAACGTCACCACCATCGAAGGCCTCGCCAAGGGCGACGAGCTGCACCCGATGCAGGCGGCGTTCCGCGACAATCACGGCCTGCAGTGCGGCTATTGCACCCCCGGCATGATCATGTCCGCGGTCGATATCGTGCACCGCCATGGCGGCAAGCTCGACGAGGAGACGGTTCGCCACGAGCTCGAAGGCAACATCTGCCGCTGCACCGGCTACCACAACATCGTCAAGGCGGTGCTCGACGCTGCCGGCCGCATGAAGGTCGCGCAGGCCGCCGAATAGCGGGCCACGCACAGAACGATCAAGCTCATCATCGCCGGTCTCGATGGAAACGGCGGCAAATCGAATCTCCGGTCGGGAGGACTAGACAATGGGTGTTGAAGGAATTGGCGCACGCGTCGTGCGCAAGGAAGATCGCCGGTTCATTACCGGACAAGGACGTTACGTCGACGACGTTAAAATGGTCGGCATGAGCTACGCTCACTTCATCCGCAGCCCGCACGCACATGCCAAGGTCAAGGGCATCGATTCCACCGAGGCCTTGAAGATGCCCGGCGTGATCGCGGTGCTGACCGGACAGCAGATCGTCGACGACAAGGTCGGCAACCTGATCTGCGGCTGGGCAATCACCTCCAAGGATGGCACGCCGATGAAAATGGGCGCGTGGCCGGCGATGGCGCCGGAGA
>CALRXG020000064.1:0-18919 GCA_943372075.1 Bordetella parapertussis
TCGGCATGTTCGCGTGGCTGCTGCGGTTCGCACCCGTTCGAAAGGTTTGACGCAAATGACCGTCATCGGCTGGATTCAAATTATTCTGTTCTGCGCGATCGTGACTGCGCTGGTCAAACCGCTCGGCTGGTACATGACCCGCGTGTTCAACGGCGAGCGCACCTTCTTCTCACCCGTACTGCGCCCGGTCGAGCGCGCGATCTACTGGGTCGGCGGCGTCGACGAGCGGCGCGAGCAGCACTGGCTGACCTATACGGTCGCCATGCTGCTGTTCCATGTCGGCGGCTTCGCCATCATCTACGGCCTGATGCGAATGCAGGCATTTCTGCCGTTCAATCCGGCCGGGCAGTCCGCGGTGGCCGAGGACCTCTCGTTCAACACCGCGATCTCCTTCATCACCAACACCAATTGGCAGAACTACGGCGGCGAGAGCACGCTGTCCTATCTGGTCCAGATGTTGGGCCTGACCCATCAGAACTTCCTGTCGGCGGCGACCGGCATTGCGCTCGCGATGGCGTTGATCCGTGGCTTCTCGCGTTCGTCGATGCGCACGGTCGGCAATTTCTGGGTCGACGTCACCCGGGTGACGCTCTACGTGCTGCTGCCGATCTGCGTCGTCTATGCGCTGTTCCTGGTCTCGCAGGGCATGCCGCAGACGCTCGGCGCCTATGTCGATGCCACCACGCTCGAGGGCGGCAAGCAGACCATCGCGCTCGGGCCGGTAGCCTCGCAGGTCGCGATCAAGATGCTCGGCACCAATGGCGGCGGCTTCTTCAACGCCAACGCCGCGCATCCGTTCGAGAACCCGACCGCGCTGTCGAACCTGGTGCAGATGATCTCGATCTTCGCGCTCGGCGCCGCGCTGACCAATGTGTTCGGGCGTATGGTCGGCAATCAGCGCCAGGGCTGGGCGATCTTCGCCGTGATGGGCTTGCTGTTCGTCACCGGCGTCACCGTCACCTATTGGGCGGAAGCCAACGGCACCTCGGCGCTGCATGCGCTGGGCCTCGCCGGCGGCAACATGGAGGGCAAGGAGGTCCGCTTCGGCATCGTGGCGTCCTCGCTGTTCGCCGTCGTCACCACCGCCGCCTCCTGCGGCGCGGTCAACGCCATGCATGACAGCTTCACCGCGCTCGGCGGCATGATCCCGCTGATCAATATGCAGCTCGGCGAAGTCATCATCGGCGGCGTCGGCGCCGGCCTCTACGGCATGCTCCTGTTCGTCGTGCTGGCGATCTTCGTCGCCGGCCTGATGGTCGGCCGCACGCCGGAATATGTCGGCAAGAAGATCGAGGCGCGCGAGGTCAAGATGGCGATGCTCGCGATCCTGGTGCTGCCGCTGATGTATCTCGGCTGGACCGCGGTCGGCGTGGTGCTGCCGTCGGCGGTGGCCTCGATGGCCAATGCCGGCCCGCACGGCTTCACCGAGGTGCTCTATGCCTATACCTCGGCAACCGGCAACAACGGTTCGGCGTTCGCGGGGCTGAGCGGCAACACCCTGTTCTACAATCTGACGCTCGCGTCCGCGATGTTCGTCGGCCGCTTCTTCATGATCGTGCCGGCGATGGCGATCGCGGGCTCGCTGGTCGAGAAGAAGTCGATCCCGGCCTCGGCGGGCACCTTCCCGACCACCGGCGGCCTGTTCGTCGGCCTCGTCATCGGCGTGATCCTGATCATCGGCGGCCTGACCTTCTTCCCGGCGCTGGCGCTCGGGCCGATCGTCGAGCACCTCGCGATGAACGCCAACACCCTGTTCTGATCGAATACGTCCGGAGTGACATCCATGGAAACCATGAAACTGCAGAAGCAGGTGACGGCGTCGACCATGCTCGACCCGAAGATCCTGGTGCCGGCGATCCGCTCGGCTTTCGTCAAGCTCGATCCGCGGCTGATGATGAAGAACCCGGTGATGTTCGTGGTCGAGGTCGTGGCCGCGCTGACCACCGTGATCTTCGTGCGCGACCTCGTCACCGGCAACGCCAATCTTGGCTTCACCTTCCAGATCATCCTGTGGCTCTGGTTCACGGTGCTGTTCGCCAACTTTGCCGAAGCCGTCGCCGAAGGCCGCGGCAAGGCGCAGGCCGAATCGCTGAAGAAGACCCGCACCGAGAGCCAGGCCAAGCTCATGACCGGCACCGACCGTACCTATCGCATGGTGCCCGGCACCTCGCTGAAGGTCGGCGACATCGTGCTGGTCGAGGCCGGCGATAACATCCCGTCCGACGGCGAGGTGATCGAAGGCGTCGCCTCGGTCAACGAAGCCGCCATCACCGGCGAGTCCGCGCCCGTGATCCGAGAATCCGGCGGCGACCGGTCGGCGGTCACCGGTGGCACCCAGGTGCTGTCGGACTGGATCCGCGTCCGCATCACCGCAGCCCAGGGCTCGACCTTCATCGACCGCATGATCAAGCTCGTCGAGGGCGCCGAGCGGCAGAAGACGCCGAACGAGATCGCGCTCAACATCCTGCTGGCCGGCCTCACCATCATCTTCGTGTTCGCAACCGTGACGATCCCGAGCTATGCGGCCTATGCCGGCGGCTCGATCTCGGTCGTGGTGCTGGTGGCGCTGTTCGTCACCCTGATCCCGACCACGATCGGCGCGCTGCTGTCGGCGATCGGCATCGCCGGCATGGACCGCCTGGTGCGCTTCAACGTGCTGGCGATGTCCGGCCGCGCGGTGGAGGCCGCCGGCGACGTCGATACGCTGCTGCTCGACAAGACCGGCACCATCACGCTCGGCAACCGCCAGGCGACCGCGTTTCGCCCGATCCGCGGCGTTACGGAGCAGGACCTCGCCGATGCGGCGCAGCTCGCCTCGCTGGCCGACGAAACCCCGGAGGGTCGCTCGATCGTCGTGCTAGCCAAGGAGAAGTACGGCATCCGCGGTCGCGACATGAATGAGCTGGCCGCGACTTTCGTGCCGTTCACCGCGCAGACCCGGATGAGCGGCATCGATGCCGGTGCGTCCTCGGTCCGCAAGGGCGCGGTGGACGCCATCCTCGCCTATGTCGACGGCGGCGAACCCCGCACCGTGGCCTCGGGCAACACCATCCGCTCGGTGGCGGCGACGATGAGCGCGGAAGCCCGCGAGATCCAGGCGATCGCCGACGAGATCGCCAAGGCGGGCGGCACGCCGCTGGCGGTCGCCAAGGACGGCAAGCTGCTCGGCGTCGTGCACCTCAAGGATATCGTCAAGGGCGGCATCCGCGAGCGCTTTGCGGAGCTGCGCCGCATGGGCATCCGCACCGTGATGATCACCGGCGACAATCCGATGACCGCGGCCGCGATCGCGGCCGAGGCCGGCGTCGATGATTTCCTCGCGCAGGCCACCCCTGAGGACAAGCTCAAGCTGATCCGCGACGAGCAGGCCAAAGGCAAGCTGGTGGCGATGTGCGGCGACGGCACCAACGATGCGCCCGCACTCGCGCAAGCCGACGTCGGTGTCGCGATGAATACCGGCACCCAGGCGGCCCGCGAGGCCGGCAACATGGTCGACCTCGACTCCAACCCGACCAAGCTGATCGAGGTGGTCGAGATCGGCAAGCAGCTGCTGATGACCCGCGGCGCGCTGACCACGTTCTCGATCGCCAACGACGTCGCAAAATACTTTGCGATCATCCCGGCGATGTTCCTGGCGTTCTATCCGCAACTCCAGGTGCTGAACGTGATGCACCTGGCAAGCCCGCAGAGCGCGATCCTGTCGGCGATCATCTTCAATGCGCTGATCATCATCGCACTGATCCCGCTGGCGCTGAAGGGCGTCAAGTATCGCGCGGTCGGCGCCGGCGCGCTGCTCAGCCGCAACCTGATGATCTACGGCTTAGGGGGCATCATCATCCCGTTCATCGGCATCAAGGCGATCGACCTCGTCGTCGCCGCCCTGGGCCTGGCTTAACCCGCACAACCGTCATTGCGAGGAGCGAAGCGACGAAGCAATCCATCGATCCACTCTGCCGAACCATGGATTGCTTCGCTTCGCTCGCAATGACGAAGGAGACTTAGGAGACCTATCATGTTGAGAGAAATCCGTCCCGCTATCCTCGTGCTGGTCCTGCTGACCGCTATCACGGGCCTTGCCTATCCGCTTGCGATGACGGCGATCGCCGGCGTCATCTTCCCGAAACAGGCGCAAGGCAGCCTGATCGAGAAGGACGGCAAGGTGATCGGCTCCGCCCTGATCGGGCAGGAGTTCAAGGAGGACAAGTACTTCCATGGCCGGCCGTCGGCCACCGTCGCGCCCGATCCGAACGACTCCTCCAAGACCGTGCCGGCGCCCTACAACGCGGCCAATTCCGGCGGCTCCAATCTCGGCCCGACCAGCAAGGCGCTGAGCGACCGGGTCAAGGAGGACGTCGAGAAGCTGAAGGCGGAGAACCCGACGGCCTCCGTGCCGGTCGATCTCGTCACCACTTCGGCCAGCGGGCTCGATCCGGACATCTCGCCGGATGCCGCGTTGTTCCAGGTGCCGCGGGTGGCCAAGGCGCGCAGCATGTCGGAGGACGCGGTGCGCGAGCTGGTAACGCAGAACACCGAGGGCCGCTTTGCCGGCGTGATCGGCGAGCCCCGCGTTAACGTTCTTGCGCTCAATCTGGCGCTCGACGCGGCGAGGGCGAAATAGGGGAGTAGGCCCGCTCACGCAGGATGACTATATTGCGGCATGGCCAATCAGCGCGACCCTGAAAAACGACCCTCGCCGGATGCGCTGCTCGAGGCAGCACGTCGCGAGACCGATCGATCGGGGCGACTGAAGATATTCATCGGCGCCGCACCCGGCGTCGGCAAGACCTACGAGATGCTTTCGAGTGCCCACGCCCGCCTCAAGGCGGGCGTCGACGTCGTGGTCGGGGTGGTGGAAACCCACGGACGGGCGGAGACCGAGGCGCTGCTGAGGGGGCTCGAGGTGATTCCGCGCAAGCGGCTGGCCTATCGCGACCAGACGCTGGAGGAGATGGACCTCGACGCCATCATCGCGCGGCGGCCGCAGCTCGCGCTGGTCGACGAGCTCGCGCATACCAACGCGCCGGGCAGCCGGCATCCCAAGCGCTATCTCGACGTCGAGGAACTGCTGTCGCACGGCATCGACGTCTACACCGCGATCAACATCCAGCACATCGAGAGCCTCAACGATGTCGTCGCGCAGATCACCCATGTGCGGGTGCGCGAGACCGTGCCCGATTCCGTTGTCGATCGTGCCGACGCCATTGAGCTGATCGACCTCACGCCCGACGACCTTATCCAGCGGCTGAAGGAGGGCAAGGTCTATGTGCCCAAGCAGGCCGAGCGTGCGCTGGAGCATTATTTCTCGCCCGGCAACCTGACCGCGCTGCGCGAGCTGGCGCTGCGTCGTACCGCCGAGCGGGTTGACGAGCAGCTGCTCAACCACATGCAGGCCAATGCGATCCAGGGCCCCTGGGCCGCCGGCGAGCGCATCCTGGTCTGCCTCAGCGAGGATCCGCGCGCCGCCGGCCTGGTGCGCTATACCAAGCGCCTTGCCGACCGGCTACATGCGCAATGGACCGCGGTCAGTATCGAGACCCGCCGCAGCCTGCAACTGAGTGACGAGCAGCGCGACCGGCTGGCCGACACCATGCGGCTTGCGGAGTCGCTCGGCGGCGAGGCGCTGACGCTGCCCGGGGTCGGCCGCCGCATCGCCGACGACGTCATCAGTTTCGCCCAGGCCAACAACGTCACCCAGATCATCATCGGCAAGTCGACGCGCTCGCGGTGGTTCGAGCTGACGCGCGGCTCGGTGGTGCATGATCTGGTGCGCCGGGCCGGCAATATCAGCGTCAACGTGATCGCCGGCGACGAGCTGCCGGTCGGCAAGGCGGCGGTGCAGACCGCGCAGCAGCAGGAGCCGTTCAAGCCGCAGCCCTATCTGATGGCGTTGCTGCTGACGGCACTGGGGCTCGGCGCGGCCAAGCTGATCCAGCCGTTCTTCGGTATCGAGAATGTCGATCTCGTCTTCATCACCGCCGTGGTCGGCGCCGCGGCGCGCTACGGCCTGTGGCCGTCGTTGCTGGCGAGCGTCGCGGCCTCGCTGTGCTACAATTTCTTCTTCCTGCCGCCGGTCTACACTTTCACGATCACCGACCCGACCAATGTCGCGGCGTTCTTCTTCTTCATGCTGATCGCATTGATCGTCTCCAACGTCGCGGCGCGGGTGCGCACCCAGGCCGACACCGCGATCGGCCGGGTCCGCACCACCGAATCGCTCTACGCGTTCAGCCGCAAGCTCGCCGGCACCGCGACGCTCGACGACGTGCTGTGGGCGACCGCCTACCAGATCGCGCTGATGCTCAAGGTCCGCGTGGTGCTGCTGCTGCCGGAGGGCGGCATGCTGACGGTCAAGAGCGGATATCCACCGGAGGACCAGCTCGACCAGGCCGATCTCGCCGCCGCCAACTGGGCCTGGGGCAACGACCGCCCGGCGGGCCGCGGCTCGGACACGCTGCCCGGCGGCAAGCGCCTGTTCCTGCCGATGCGCACCGGCCGCGGCCCGATCGGGGTGATCGGCATCGACGACGACCGCACTGGGCCGCTGTTGACGCCAGACCAGCGCCGGCTGCTCGATGCGCTGGTCGACCAGGGTGCGCTCGCGATCGAGCGCGTGTTGCTGGTCGAGGACATGGATCGGGTGAAGCGCACGGTCGAATCCGACCGGCTGCGCGGCGCGCTCCTGACCTCGATCTCGCACGACCTCAAGACGCCGCTCGCCTCGGTGCTCGGCTCGGCCTCGGCGCTGCGCGATCTCGAAGCCAATCTGAGCGACGCCCAGAAGCATGATCTGCTCGCCACCGTGATCGACGAATCGGAGCGGCTCAATCGTTTCATCGCCAACCTGCTCGACATGACCAAGCTGGAATCCGGCGCGATCGTGCCCAACACCGCGCGGCACGATATCGGCGAGATCGTCGGCAGCGCGCTGCGCCGTGCCGCCAAGATCCTGGTGCATCACCGGGTGTCGCTGGAGCTCGCAGCCGATTTGCCGATGCTGGAGCTCGACGCCGTGCTGTTCGAGCAAGTGCTGTTCAACCTGCTCGACAATGCTGCCAAATACGCCCCCTCCGACACCACGATCTCGATTCGCGGCAGCCGCGACCGTGGCGCTGTGGCGCTGCAGATCCTGGACGAGGGCAACGGCATTCCGGCCGCCGAGCTGGAAAGCGTGTTCGACAAATTCTATCGCGCCGAGAAGGGCGACCATGTCCGCCCCGGCACCGGCCTTGGGCTGGCGATCTCGCGCGGCTTCGTCGAGGCGATGCATGGCACGATCGCGGCGGCCAACCGCTCCGACCGCAGCGGCGCCGTCATCACCATCCGCCTGCCGATCCCGGCCGACACCAACGCGCTGGACACTGCTGCATGAACGCGACGCCAATCAAGGTCCTGGTCATCGACGACGAGCCGCCGATCCGCAAGCTGCTGCGGATGGGGCTGAGCACGCAGGGCTATGACATCCTCGAGGCCTCCAACGGCAAGATGGCATTGGAGATGTTGGCCGAAGGACCGGCGCTGATCATCCTCGATCTCGGCCTGC
The DNA here is from genome assembly GCA_943372075.1 of Bordetella parapertussis. Lineage (GTDB taxonomy): Bacteria > Pseudomonadota > Alphaproteobacteria > Rhizobiales > Xanthobacteraceae > Bradyrhizobium. The sequence goes on from CALRXG020000064.1 coordinate 7,541, forward strand.
CCGATATCCAGGGCCATGATCTCCTGCGCATGATCCGCGGCCGCAACGAGAGCGTGCCGATCGTGGTGCTGTCGAGCCGCGGCGACGAGGCCGGCAAGGTGCAGGCGCTCGATCTCGGCGCCGACGACTACCTGACCAAGCCGTTCGGCATGGACGAATTGCTGGCGCGGCTGCGTGCGGCGCTCCGCCATCAGTTGCAAGTGCAGGGCGAGCGGCCGGTGTTCCGCTCCGGCGACCTCTCGGTCGACCTGGTGCGCCGGATCGTCAAGGTCGGCGAGAAAGAGATCAAGCTGTCGCCGAAGGAGTATGATCTGCTGCGCGTGCTGGTGCAGCACGCCGGCAAGGTGCTGACCCATCGTTTCCTCTTGAAGGAATTGTGGGACGAACTGACCGACGCGCAATATCTGCGGGTCTATGTGCGGCAGCTCCGCCAAAAGATCGAGGCCGACCCCGAGCGCCCGCAATTCGTGCTGACCGAGACCGGCATCGGCTATCGGCTGCGCGCGGCCGACTGAGCTGTCATGCCCCGCGAAGGCGGGGCATCGAGTACGCCGAGGCTTCTCCGCTTGATCAGCACTGCCTCGGAATGCTGGCTCGCCCGGCCAAGCCGTGCGACGACACAGGACGGAACTTTCGCTGCCATCGAGGCTTGTTTGTCCTGACCGGGAGAAAAGCCATGGCAAGAAAATACTCGCGGAAGGCATCAGGCGATGTCGAGCGTGCGATGAAGAAGCGCAAGGCAGGGACCCTGCGCAGCGGCCGCTCCAAGACGAAGGTGAAGAGCCGCAAGCAGGCGATTGCGATCGGCCTGTCCGAGGCCCGCGCCAAGGGCCGCAAGGTGCCGAAGAAGGCGTCCAAAAAGAAGACAGCGAAGAAACGGAAGACGACGAAAAAGCGCAAGGCCGCGAAGAAGCGGTAGGATAGCCGAATCTGTCCGGTCGTCGTCATTGCGAGGAGCAAGGCGACGAAGCAATCCATCCCTCCCCGTATGAGGATGGATGGATTGCTTCGCTTCGCTCGCAATGACGTGGAGAGACCTCACCCCGCCTTTTGCCGCCGCGCAGTCGACCGGTGCGCCTTCTTCGCCGCGCGGCGGTGCGATGCCGGACGCCGCGCCGTCGAGCCTGAGCGCCTTGCGCCGCTTTTGCCGCTCTTCAGGCTCTGCTTCAGCGCGTCCATCAGGTTCACCACATTGCTCGGCTTCTCCTCGCGCTCGGCGGTCCTGATCGGCTTGCCGGCGGCCTTGCGGCGGACCAGGGCTTTCAGCGCGGTCTCGTACTCGTCCTTGAACTTCGACGGGTCGAAATGCGCGGCCTTGCTGTCGAGGATGTGGCCGGCGAGCTCGATCATGTCCTTGGTCACTTTCGGGCTCTTGATATCGTCGAAATAATTGTCGGCGTCGCGCACCTCATAGGGGTAGCGCAAGGTGGTGCCGAGCAAGCCCTTGTCGAGCGGCTCGATCGCGATCACATGCTCGCGGTTGGTAAGCACGATCCGCGCCAGCGCGACCCGATCCTGGTCCTTCATGGCGTCGCGGATCACCGCGAACGCGTCGATACCGGCCTTGCCATCGGGTCTGATGTAATAGGGGTGGTCGAGATAGCGCTTGTCGATCTCGCTTTCGGGCACGAAAGCGTCGATATCGATGGTGTGGTTGCTCTCGATCTGGACCGCCTCGAGCTCGTCCTTCTCGATCTCGACATATTTGCCCTTGCTCACCTCGTAGCCGCGGCCCTTCTGGTCGCCCTCGACGAGGTCGCCGGTCTCGGCGTCGACCATCTGCTGCTTCAGCCGGTTGCCGGTCTCCCGGTTGATCATGTGGAAGCGGGTCTTCTCGACCGTGGTCGAGGCCGGGTAGAGCGCCACCGGGCATGACACCAGCGAGAGCTTGAGCGTGCCTTTCCAGTAGGCGCGGGGAGCGGCCATGATCGTCTCCAAACAGCTTGAGTTTGGAACTTGAACGGATACCGTAGGTTTTGGTTCCTGATGGCCGCGCCGGGGCGGCGGCCGCTGTTTGCGTCGAGGCCTGGATGTGTCGCTGAGAAATCACGTGTCGCTGAGAAACCTCACCACCTATCGCAAGAAGCGCGATTTCGAGAAGACCAGCGAGCCGTCGGGCGACGTCAAGGTCGCACCGAGCAAGCAGCGGCGCTTCGTGATCCAGAAGCATGACGCGACGCGGCTGCATTATGATTTCAGGCTGGAGTTCGACGGCGTCTTCAAGTCCTGGGCGGTGACGCGCGGGCCGTCGCTCGATCCGCATGACAAGCGGCTCGCGGTCGAGGTCGAGGATCATCCGCTCGACTATGGCGATTTCGAAGGTACCATCCCTGAGGACCAGTATGGCGGCGGCACCGTGCAGCTGTGGGATCGCGGCACCTGGGACTCTGACGATCCCGAGCGCGGCTTCAAGAAGGGCGACCTGAAGTTCACCCTTCACGGCGAGAAGCTGCACGGCAGCTGGGTGCTGGTGCGGATGAAGGGCGATCGCTTTGGCGGCAAGCGCACCAACTGGCTGCTGATCAAGCACCGCGATGAATATGCCGTCGATGGCGATGGCGAAGCGGTCCTCGGAGAGGATCGCTCAGTGGCGTCGGGCCGTTCGATGGCGCAGATCGCGGCCGGCAAGGGCCGGGCGCCGAGGCCGTTCATGCTGGCGAAGGGCAACGGTAAGGCCACAGCGGATGCGGTCTGGCAGTCCAATCACGGCATGGCCGCGGACGCCCGTGCGAAGACCAAGGCGCCGGCGCCCAAAGCAAAGCTGAAGGTACAATTGAAGCAGCGACCCACGGCGAAGCCGAAGCAGGTGGCTGCGATGCCCGATTTCGTCTCGCCGCAGCTCTGCGCCGCGGTCGAGTCTCCGCCGAACGGCACCGGCTGGTGCCATGAGATCAAGTTCGACGGCTATCGCGTGCAGCTTCGCGTCGAGGAGGACGAGGCTGTCGTGAAGACCCGCAAGGGGCTCGACTGGTCCGACAAGTTCAGCGCGATCGTAAAGGAGGCTGGCAAGCTGCCGGATGCCTTGATTGACGGCGAGATCGTCGCGCTCGACGAGAACGGCACGCCGCATTTTTCGACGCTGCAGGCCGCGCTCTCCGACGGCAAGACCGACCGGCTGATCTTCTACGCGTTCGACCTGCTGTTTGCCGGCACCGAGGACCTCCGACCACTGCCGCTCGCCGAGCGCAAAGCGCGTTTGAAGACGTTGCTCGCGGCGCGCAAGGGCAAGAACCCCTTGATCCGCTATGTCGAGCACTTCGAGGAGAGCGGCGATGCCGTGCTGGAGTCCGCGCGCAAGCTCGGGCTGGAAGGCATCGTCTCCAAGCGGCTCGACGGGGCCTATCGCTCCGGCCGTTCCGACGACTGGACCAAGGCCAAAATCCGCGCCGGCCACGAGGTGGTGCTCGGCGGCTGGAAGACCACCAACGGCAAATTCCGCTCGCTGATGGCCGGCGTCTATCGCGGCGATCATCTAGCCTTTGTCGGCATCGTCGGCACCGGCTTTGGCCAGGACACCGTCCGCCGCATCATGCCGGCGCTGAAGGAAGCGGCCTCCGACACGAGCCCGTTCGGCGGCAAGGATGCGCCGAAAAAGACCCGCGACGTGCACTGGCTGAAGCCCGAACTCGTCGCCGAGATCGAGTTCGCGGGCTGGACCGACGCCGGCAATATCCGGCAGGCGGCCTTCAAGGGGCTGCGGCAGGACAAGCCAGCGCATGAGGTCGAGGCCGAGCGACCGGTCGTAACCAGAGTGGTGAAGCCGATGGCGAAAGGCAAAGCATCGAGCGAGGTGATGGGCGTCGCGATCTCGCATCCCGACAAGGCGTTGTGGCCCGATGCCGGCGATGGCGAGCCGGTGACCAAGCTCGACCTCGCCAATTATTTCGAGGCGGTCGGCGATTGGATGATCGCCTATCTCAAGGGGCGGCCCTGCTCGATCGTGCGGGCACCCGACGGCATCAAGGGTGAGACGTTCTTCCAGCGTCACGCAATGGCCGGCACGTCGAAACTGCTGAAGCTTGCCAAGGTCTCGGGCGACCGCAAACCCTATCTGCAGATCGACCAGATCGAGGGGCTGGCCGCAGTCGCGCAGCTCGGCGGCCTCGAGCTGCATCCCTGGAATTGCGCGCCCGACGCCTATGATACCCCGGGCCGGCTGGTGTTCGATCTCGACCCGGCGCCCGATGTCGCGTTCTCCGGTGTGGTCGACGCCGCAAAGGAGATGCGCCGGCGGCTGACCGCGGTCGGCCTCGAGAGCTTCTGCAAGACCACCGGTGGCAAGGGCCTCCATGTCGTGGCGCCGTTGCTGTCGGGGGCCAGGGACAAGGTGACCTGGAAGGAGGCCAAGGCCTTCGCGCAAGGCATCTGCCAATGGATGGCGCAGGACGACCCGGAGCGCTACCTGATCAACATGTCGAAGGCCAAGCGCACCGGAAAGATCTTCCTCGATTATCTGCGCAACGACCGGCTCGCGACGGCGGTCGCAGTGGTCTCGCCGCGGGCGCGTCCGGGCGCAACGGTATCGATGCCGCTGACCTGGACACAGGTGCGTGGCGATCTCGATCCGGCAAAGTACACCGTGAGGTCGGTGCCGGCGCTGCTTGCGAAGACCAAGGCCTGGGACGGCTATGATGACGCCGCGTCATCGATCAAGGCGGCGATCAAGAAGCTTGCTGCGCAGTGAGCGGTTTCTCCTCGTCATACCCGCGAAAGCGGGGTATCCAGCACGCAGCTGCCTGCCGCTTCAATCGTTGACGCTTCTGGAAAATTGGATCACCCGCTTTCGCGAAAGCGGGTGATGACAGGTGTTGATGCGGATACGACGCGACACGCGTCCAGCCGCTAGATGCGCCCGAGCAGGAGCAGGATCAGCAGGATCACGATCACGAGGCCGAGACCGCCGCCGCCGTAATAGCCGGTGCCGTAGAACGGTCCGCCGCCAATGCCGCTGAAGCCGCCAAGCAGCGCGATGACCAGAATAATAAGGATAATCGTTCCAAGTGACATCTCAAGCTCTCCTCAGCCCCGCGGGCCTGTTCGTCTCTGCCCTACGCGTGAGGAGAACAAACCGGTTTGTTGAAAGTTCCAATTCTCGCGCAGCGATAAATACCACCCGTCTTCCATTTTTATGGGAACGTATTTACATGGTGATGATCACATGAGGAGTGCACCGCGATGTCGGCGCCGCTGATCGTTTCGATCCCCCACAGTCTTGGCCGCGACGAGGCCATGCGCCGCCTGAAGACAGGCCTGTCGCGCGCGGCCGTGAATGTGCCGGTGCTGAGCGTCGACGAGGAGCGCTGGGACGGAAACCGCATGAGCTTTCGGGTCCGCGCGCTGGGGCAGGTCGCGTCCGGACATCTCGACGTCGAGGATACCCTGGTGCGCCTGGAGGTGACGCTGCCGTGGCTGCTACAGCGTTTCGCCGAGGCCGCTCAGGTGGCCATTCAGAAACGCGGCCAGTTGCTGCTGGGCAAGAGCTGACGCGCCCTGTTAGCCGTGTTCGCGCACACGCTTTGGAGCTTGCTTCGCGCCGATAGCGGCCTTCGCCCTTAGCACGGCGACCGGAAGATCGGCGAACACCGCTGCGAGCTGAATCCTGGTCGCGCCGTGGAGAAGCGAATATCCGGCCACGTCGATCTCGCCCTCATAGGCCTCTGGTCGCGGCCAGTGACGGCCACCCTGTGTGAACGGAGCGAAGGATTTCGCCACCACGACGATCACGGCTTCACGGCCGTGGCGTCTTGCGAACGCGACGACGTGATCGCGATGCGGGCCGCTGACCGCGAGTGGCACGTAGTCGCCGCTGGTGAACACGCCCGCCATCTCGTTGCGCAGCCGCAGCAGATGTCGCGTCCAGGCGAACTTCAGGCGGCCATCGTGCCAGCTCTCGGCCAGCGCCTTCCAATCGGGTGCTTCCAGTGCCCCAAGCATGGTTTCGCGCCCGGCAAAGTCGACCGGCCGGCGGTTGTCGGGATCGACCAGCGAAAGATCCCAGCTTTCGGTGCCCTGGTAGAAATCCGGCACGCCGGGCATGGTCGCCTTCAGCGTGATCTGGCTGAGCGAGTTCAGCGCGCCGATCAGCGCGGTGCGCTGCGCCAGCGTGTCGAGCGCGCCGAGGAATTCGGGCGAGGCGCTGCGATCGAGGATCCGCGCGATGAAGGTCTTCACGCCGTCCTCGTAAGGCTCGTGCGGATTGAGCCAGCTGGTCTCCTGCTTGCCCTCGCGCGCCGCCTTCAGCGCATAGGCCTGGATACGCGGGAGGAGCGAAGCGTCATCGGGATCCCAGGCGCCGAGCAGGGCCTGATACAGCATATACTCGAACGTCGCCGACGGCGCGCGCATCTCGCCGTCGAGCACCAGATGCGGCGCGTTCAACACCTTCCAGCGCGCCACCGCGCTGGTCCATTCGCCGGGAATCTCCGCAAGCGCCATGATGCGGGTGCGGGCGTCCTCGCCGCGCTTGGTGTCGTGGGTCGCGGTCGATGTCATGCCGTGCGGCCATTCGCGGGCGCGGGTCGCCATCATGGCGTGGAATTTCTCGGGCGCAATCGCGCTCGCGGCGGGATCGCCGCCGACCTCGTTGAGCGCCAGCAGGCGGTGGTAGCGATAGAAAGTGGTGTCCTCCAGCGACTTCGCCATCATCGGCCCGGTGAACTGCTGCACCTTCAGCGCGAAGCGGCGGACCCGCGGCGCGCTGTGCGGCGGCCGGCCCGGCTTCAACAGGTCCATGGTCAAGGCATCGCGCAGGAAGTCGAAGATGCCTTCGTCGGCGGCGAACCAGTCGGAGCGGGCGCGCTCGATGGTGTCGCTGATCAGCGCGCGGTCATGCGCGGTCGGGCCCGAGCCGGTGAGATAGGTGCGATAAACCGGGAAGTGCAGCACATAGAGTTCGAGCGCCTGCCGCAGGCTGTCGCCGGAGAAATCGCGGGTCGAATAGTGCCCGCTGGCGATGCGCGCGACGAGCCGCGCCAGCACGGTGAATTCGCTGGTCAGCAGGGTCTCCAGCACGCGGCGCTTGGCCTCGCGCAGCACCGGCGTCAGGTTCGGTGACTGGTTGCTGATCTGGCGCCAGATCTCATTGAGCGGATCGAGCCCAGCGTCGTCGACCAGCACCTGGCTGATCGTGTTCATCCATTCATAGCCGGTGGTGCCGTGGACACCGGCAAACCTGGTCAGCTTCTCGTCCTCGCCGAGGATCTTCTCGATCACCATGTAGAACGGGCCGGCCTTGCCGCCTTGCGCCGAACGGATTAGGCGTCTCAGCCGCTGGAAGTACTGCGCGGGATCGCGCAGGCCGTCGATATGGTCGAGCCTCAGGCCCTGCAGCCGGTCCTCTGCGATCAGCCGCTTCACCAGACTATGGCTCGCCTCGAAGGTGGCGGCGTCCTCGACCCTGAGGCCAGCCAGCGTGTTGACGTCGAAGAAGCGGCGATAATTGATATCGCTGGAGGCAAGCCGCCAGTGGCCGAGCTTGTAGTGCTGGCGTTCGAGCAGGTGATGCAGCGCCAGCGTCTGGGCGGGGCGGTCCTCGCCGGCGCGATAGGCGTCGAGCCCGCGCGCGATGATGTCGGCGCTATCATCGATCGCCTTGATCGCCGCTTTCAGCGTTGGCGCCTCCTTGCGCTTCGGATGGCGCAGGCCGCGGTAGCGCGCCGCCAGTTCGAGCAGTGCGCGGCCGGCCGCGTTGTCTTCGGCGCCGGCCTCGCGGACGATGCTGCGCAGCACCTCGCCATAGCGTTCAGGTGCGATCGGCAGGCGGTGCTCGAAATACCAGGCGGAGAAACTGCCTTCGCTCTCGTCGTGGCGCAGCACGATCTCGCCGCGGTCCAGCGCCTGGCCATAGGACGAGCCGAGGATCGGCAGCAGCACGCCGCCGCGCGCGCGATAGGGCAATTGGTCCCAGTCGATGTCGAAGGAGACCGCGTGCGGCGACACCGGACCCCATTCGAGGACATCGAGCCACCACGGATTGTCGGCGAAATGCACGCCGACATGGTTCGGCACGAAGTCCAGGATCAGCCCGAGGTCATTGCGCTTCAACGCGTCGCTGAACCGTGCGAAGCCGGCTTCGCCGCCGAGTTCCGGATTGAACTTGGTGTGGTCGACGACGTCATAGCCATGGGTCGAGCCCTTGCGCGCCTTCATGAAGGGCGAGGCGTAGACATGGCTGATGCCGAGCGCCTTCAGGTACGGCCCCACGCTCGCGGCGGCATCGAAGTCGAAATCGGCGGTGAGTTGCAAACGGTAAGTCGCGATCGGGATCGCCGGAGGCATTGTGCTATCCGATGTGCCAGCGCACCGCCCAGCCGGGGAGGTCGTCGGACAACGCGCCGCCCCAGATCGCGGTTCCCTTCGGCTCGGGAACGTGGCCGATGGCCTGATCCGACAGGTTTACCGCCAGCCACAGTGTGCTGCCGTCTCCCATCTGCCAATGCGCGGTCAGCAGACTGGCCGTCACATGGGCCGCGCCGAAACGCACCGCGGCCAACCGCGGGAGGATCTCGCGGTGGCGCACGGCGAGCAGCTCGCGCACCAGCGCAAGCCGGTCGCGGCCGGGAGTGCGCTCAGACGCTGCCCAGTCGAGCACCGCCGATTGCACGGTCTTCTCGGCGAGCGGATCGGGAACATCGTCGCCATATTTGGCGTAGGCCCAGGCGAATTCCTTGCGCCGCCCGGCGCGGACGGCGTTGGCGAGATCGCCGGTGAAATCGCAGAAGAACGGGAAGGGCGTCGTCGCGCCCCATTCCTCGCCCATGAACAGCATCGGCGTGGTCGGCGCGAGCAGCGTCACCGCCAGCGCCGCCTCGATAGCTTGCGGCTTCGCGATGCTGTCGAGACGCTCGCCGAGCGGCCGGTTGCCGATCTGGTCGTGGTTCTGCAGGAAATTGATGAAGCAGGTCGGCGACAGCATGCCGCTCGGCTCGCCGCGGGCCTTGCCGCCCCAGAAGCCCGAGACCTCGCCCTGATAGATGTAGCCGGAGGATAGCGCGCGGACCAGATCCTGCTTCGGCGATTGCTGATAGTCGGCGTAATAGCCCTGCGCCTCGCCGGTCAGGATCACATGCCAGGCGTGGTGGTAGTCGTCATTCCACTGTCCGCGGAACTTGCCGCGCGGCGGATCTTCAGCGTCATCCAGCAGGCTCGCGATGTTGTCGCCGTTTTCGAGCACGAGGTTGATCTGCCGGCCGGTCTCGGCTGCGAGATGGCCGGCGGCCTTGCTGAAATCGTGCAGCACGGAGACCTCGCCGGCCTCGACGATGGTGTTGACCGCGTCGAAGCGCAGCCCGTCGAAGCGATAGTCGCGCAGCCAGCTCACGACACTGCCGATCGCAAAGGCGCGCACTTCGGGCACGCGATAGTCGATCGCGCTGCCCCATGGCGTGTGCGCATCGCTGAAGAAATTCGGCGCGTAGCGGCCGAGGTAATTCCCCTCGGGTCCGAAATGATTATAGACCACGTCCAGCATCACCATCAGCCCGCGCAGGTGCGCCTCGTCGATCAAGGTCTTCAGATCTTCGGGGCGGCCATAGGCGCTGTCGGGCGCATACCACAGCACGCCGTCATAGCCCCAGTTGCGCTTGCCGGCGAAATCCGCCAGCGGCATCAGTTCGAGCGCGGTGATGCCGGTCGCCACCAGATGATCGAGCTTGTCGATCATGGCGCGATAGGTGCCCTCTCGCGTGAAGGTGCCGACATGGGCTTCGAGAATAACGGCTTCGTGCCAGGGCCGTCCGCGCCACTCGGTCGCGCGCCATTTGAAAGCGGTGTGGTCGATCACCTCGCTCGCGCCGAACACATCGTCCGGCTGGAATGCGGAGGCGGGATCTGGCACATCGACCTCGTCGTCGATGCGGAATTTGTAGCGGGTGCCGGCGCGCGCGCCCGCGATCTCGGCGACGTACCAGCCGGCGGCGTCGCGCGTCAGGGCGTGCGTTTTGTCGAGCAGCAGGTCGACGCGCTTGGCGGCCGGCGCCCATAGCCGGAAGCGCGCGCCATCGGGCGTCAGTTCGGGTCCGAAATGTTGCGCGCTCATACGGAGCCTGCGAAGGCCAGCACCGAGCGCGGCGGTGCCGTCATATCTGCACCGGATGCGAACTGCCCGGCGGTCTGCTCCGCCTGGGTCGTGTTCAAGACCTGTTGCCAGCTGCTGTATTCTGCCATTCTCGGCATCCTGAACACGATCTCCTGCGGTGCGGCGTTCAGCACGATAAAGATCGGCGCCTGGCCTTGTTCCATCGGCCCCAGCACATAGGCGAGGAACCGGCTTTCCGGGAATTTCCAGTCGGATTCCTTCATCTCCTCCGCTGCCGGCGTCAGCCACAGCACGCCATAGCTGCCGTCGGCGCGGCGGCCGTCGAGCCAGCTCTGGCAGCGGATCTGGCCGAAGCGCTGGCGCAGCGCGGTGAGATGGCCGATGAAATCGATATCGTCATCATCCGTGCCGAGATTCTCCCAGCCGATCCAGCCGATCTCATTGTCCTGGCAATAGGCGTTGTTGTTGCCTGCTTGCGTGTTGGCGACCTCGTCGCCGGCGAGGATCAGCGGCGTACCCTGCGCCAGCAGCAGGCAGGCAAGCGCATTCTTCCGCAGCTGCCGGCGCAGCGCGATGATCCCTGGATCATCGGTCGGGCCTTCATGGCCGCAATTGTTGCTGTGATTGTCGTTGGAGCCGTCGCGATTGTCCTCGCCATTGGCCTCGTTGTGCTTCTCGTTGTAGCTGAACAGGTCGGCGAGCGTGAAACCGTCATGCACCGTGATGTGGTTGATGCTGGCGCGGGTCGCGCGGTTGTCGTGGTGAAACAGATCGGAGGACGCGGTCATGCGGCCCGAGATGTCGCCGATCAGGCTGCCTTCTCCGCTCCAGTAGCGCCGCATCGCGCTGCGATAGCGATCGTTCCACTCCGACCATTGCGACGGGAAGGCGCCGACCTGGTAGCCGCCGAGACCGAGGTCCCAGGGTTCGGCGACCATCTTCACGGTTGCCAGCACCGGGTCCTGGCGGATCGCGGTGAGGAAGGGGTGGGTGCGATCGAAGCCGTTTGGCCCGCGTGCCAGCGTGGTGGCGAGATCGAAGCGGAAGCCGTCGACATGGCAGACCTCGACCCAGTAGCGCAGCGAGTCCATCACCATTTGCAGCACGCGCGGATGGGTGAGGTTGACCGAGCTGCCGCAGCCGGTGAAGTCGTCGTAGAAGCGCGGGTTCTCGCGGTTCAGCCAGTAGTAGGAGGCGTTGTCGATGCCGCGGAAGCACAGCGTCGGGCCCATATGGTTGCCCTCGGCGGTGTGGTTGTAGACCACGTCGAGCAGCACCTCGATGCCGGCATCGTGCAGCCGCGCCACCGTGGTGCGGAACGAATCCAGCGCATTGTCCTGGGC
>CALRXG020000065.1:0-18904 GCA_943372075.1 Bordetella parapertussis
GCCGTTCTCCTCGAAGGCGCTGCGCCAATGCTACGCCAGGGCGGCCGAGCGCTTCGGCTGGGCTGGGCGCCCGTTGCAGCCGAAGCAGATGCGCGACGAGAACGGTTTCCTGGTCGGCTGGGGCATCGGCACCGCGACGTTCCCGGCGATCATGTTCCAGGGCAATGCGCGCGCGGTGATCCGTGCCGATGGCAAGGGCGTGATGGAGACCGGTGCACACGACATGGGACAGGGCGCCTGGACCGCGCTTGCGCAGATCTCAGCCGACTCGCTCGGGCTCGAATTCGATCAGCTGACGTTCCGCTCCGGCAGCTCCGATCTGCCCGATGCCGGCATAGCCGGTGGTTCGGGGCACACCGCGACCGTCGGTGCCGCGATCCACAACGCGGGTGCTGCGGCGATCGCAAAACTCGCCGAGCTTGCCACCACGGACCAGCGCTCGCCATTGTTCGGCGCCGGCAATGCCGGCGTGATGGCGCGGGCCGGGCGGCTGCATCGCCGCGACGACGACGCGCGCAGCGAAAGCTATGCCGAGATCCTGGCACGCGCCGGCGTAGCCGAGGTCGAGGGCAGCGGCACCGGTGCGGCCGACGCGGCGGCGCAATCGCAATATGCGATGCACGCGCATGGCGCTGTGTTCGCCGAGGTCAAGGTCGATCCGGAGCTCGGCCAGATCCGCGCCACGCGGATGGTCGGCGCGTTCGCCGCCGGCCGCATCATCAATCCGTTGATGGTGCAGAGCCAGCTCTATGGCGGCATGATCTGGGGCCTGTCCTTTGCGCTGCACGAGGAGGCGGTGATGGACAAGCGGTCGGGCCGCATCCTCAATGCGAACCTCGCCGAGTATCATGTGCCGGTGAATGCCGACGTGCCGCCGATGGAGGTCATCACGGTCGACGAGCACGATCCGCACGTCAATCCGCTCGGCATCAAGGGCGTCGGCGAGATCGGCATCACCGGCAGCGCCGGCGCGGTCGCCAACGCGGTCTTCCACGCCACCGGCATCCGCGTGCGGAATTTCCCGATCAAGATCGACGAGCTCGTGATGGGGCTCGCTCGCTGAATTGATCGAAGTCTGCTATTCGTGTCGGCCACTTCTTGCGCCGACACGGAGGAATTCTGTGAGCGATGTCTGGACCTCGACGCGCCGCCGCTTTGCCGCGGCCGTCGTATTGCTGACCCTTTTGCTCAGCCTTGCCGCACCTTCATGTCGCGCCGAGCCACCGGCTGTGATCGCCGACAATTTTCCAGGTGCAGCCTTCGAGACCATCGCGCCGGAGGCCGCCGGCTGGTCGGCGGAAAGGCTCGCCGAGGCGAAGTCGTGGTCTCAACACGTTGCCCCGACCGCCGCGGTGATGATCGTGCAACATGGTCGCATCGTCGCGGAATGGGGCGATACCGCGGTGAAGTCCAACCTGCATTCGATCCGGAAGAGCCTGCTCAGTGCGCTGATCGGCATCGCGGTCGACGCGCATCAGATCGATCCCGCCGCCACCATCGGCAGCCTCGGCATCGAAGATAACGCACCGGGCCTGACCGATGTCGAAAAGACCGCGACAGTCGCCGATCTCCTGAAGGCGCGTTCCGGCATCTATCACGCCGCGCTTTACGAGACGCCGGGCATGGCGAAGCTGCGCCCGCTGCGCGGCAGCCACGCGCCGGGCACGTTTTGGTACTACAACAACTGGGACTTCAACGTGCTCGGGACGATCTATGAGCGCGCCACGTCGCAGTCGATCTTCGCCGCGATCGACAGCAGGATCGCACGACCGATCGGCATGCAGGACTACCAGCCGCGCGATGGCGAGTATGTCAGGGGTGCGGCGTCCGACCATCCGGCCTATCCCATCCGCATGAGTGCGCGCGACCTGGCGCGCTTCGCGCTGCTCTATCTGCATGGCGGGCGCTGGAAGGACCGCCAGGTCGTGCCGGGCGCCTGGGTGCGCGAGAGCACCGAGGCCTATTCGCCGGCCTTTGCGACGCTCGGGCCGGGCCTCGGCTACGGCTATCTGTGGTGGATCGGCTTCCCGTCCGATATGGGAGCGCCGACGGTCAAGGTGCCGGCGGGCACGTTCGAGGCGATCGGCGCCGAGGGCCAGTACGCCTTCGTGATCCCGGCCTATGATCTCGTCATCGTGCATCGGATCAACAGCGACGTCCCGCACAGGCCGGAGCCGAATTTCCGGCAGATGGGGCGGCTGCTCTGGCTGATCCTGTCCGCGGCGGGAGCCACCGATATCGGCCCGGATATCGCGCTCGCCCATGCCAGTGGAACGCGCCTCGATGGCGACGCGCTGAAAGCTGCGCTGTCCGGAAAGACGCTGGTGGCCGGTAGGCTGCTTGAGGGTGGTCCGTTCGCCTGGCAGGTGCGAGCCGACGGCGCGCTCGCAGTGTTGGCCGGACCGGAGCGCCGTCCGCGCTGGACCGGCACATGGCGCGTCGATGATCGTGGCCGCTTCTGCCGCAGCCTGAACGAGCCGGGCGATCAGCGCGAGCTTTGCTTGAGGGCCGTCGCAGACGGGGCAAGGCTCGAACTGTTCGACAATGACGGGCTGATGCGGCTCGACGCGACGGTGGAATAGCTGGCGCCACGAACTGGCGCGTACTCATAAATTCGTTGCGTCTGCTCTCGTCGCGAAAGCTGACGTTGAAGCCGAAATTGCGGCATGTCGGCCTCGGGCCCAGAAGCGGTCACTCTGGCACCCCCGCTATTGCCCAGGCTTGGCTCAATTTTTTCACATCTTCGGCGCGTCGAAATGGTATGTTGTTGATGCTCGAAATCCGCAAGTTAGGGTCGATTTGTAGGGCGACCTCGCAAGCGCGACGCGCCTCACTGATGCGTCCTATCATCGCCAGACTCGACATTCGAATTCGCTGAGCACCAGGAAAATTTGGTTGGCGCTGGATGGCGGTCGTGGCCTGAGCCAGAGCTTTGTCATAGCACCCGGAAAAGAAATGAGCGTAAGCCATTCCGGTTTGCGGCACGAACAAGTGTGGATCGATCGGGCTCAAGCGGATGGCTGCTGAGAACTGTTCGACCGCTACGTCGTGCCTGCCGAGATACACCTGTGCCCAGCCGGCCCAAAGGCGCGCCATCATCAAGTTGGAATCGAGCGCAATGGCCCTTGCAGCAAAAGCTGATCCGGTCTCCGGCTCTCCGAGCACATACGAATAAACTTCTGCGACGTGCGCAAGCACCATGGGATCGTCCGGGTCGAGTTGTATTGCCCGTTCAGCCAGCTCCCGGCTCTCGGCTCGTTCCTTTTTCGCGTCCTCGATCCACCCGAACCCTTTTCGCTGCCCGAAAATATTAGCTGCCGACGCGTAGGCGACGGCAAATGCAGGATCGAGCGAGATGGCACGTTTACTCAGCCTGAGAGCTTCAACGCTGCCCTCCCGGGTCCATTGGTAGATACTGAACTTGGACCGCATGTAATAGTCATAGGCCTGAAGGCTTTCGGTCGGCTTCCGCCGAGCGCGCTCAATCTCGGCCTGCTCAAGCTTTGGGAACATGGCTCCTATCACGTTGCTCGTCAGACGATCCTGCAAATCGAAGATTTCCTCAAGGTCGCTATCAAATTTGTCCGCCCAGATATTCGTGCCGGTGGCGGTATCGATCAATTGTCCGGTCAAGCGGATTCGTTTTCCGACTTTGCGTATGCTCCCTTCCAGCAAATAGCGAACGCCGAGTTCACGACGGACCCGCTTGATATCAACCGTCCTCGCCTTGTAGGTGAAGCTTGAATTTCGGGAGATCACAAACAGCGATTTTGAGCGCGACAATCCAGTGATGATATCCTCGACGACGCCGTCGGCGAAATACTCCTGCTCGGGGTCATCACTCAGATTCTGGAACGGCAGGACAGCGATGGACGGTTTGTCGGGAAGCGCTGGTCCCGGCCTCGCGTGCTCGATCTGACCATCGCCGGCGACCGGCGCCTTCGTGAGTCCCCTCGCTTGCGTGATGGCGCCAACGAAACGGAAGCCTTTTCGCGGAAGCGTCTTGATCAAGCGCTGTTCCTGGCCGGAATCACCTATTGCGGTCCGGGCACCGTTCAACCGAGTCGTCAATGATGTATCAGACACGCTGCGTCCGCCCCAAATGGCGTCAATGAGATCGTCCTTGCTGACAACTCGCTCACGGTTGCGGATCAGGAAGTCGAGCAGATCAAATACTTTCGGCGCGATGGCGACGACATTCGAGCCGCGACGTAACTCACGTCGGTCCGTGTCGAATTCGAAACCGTCGAACAGATAGCGCAAGCTTCCGCCCCCTTTCCGGCGATCTCCAATCATGGGAGGTCGCACCCGATACGGCCAAAGAGTAAGCCGCCGGTGACGAAAAAGTAAGCCAGAAGTCAAGCGTCCTTGCCCAAGCCTCGATACCTTGTTCTGAGCGGAGATGCGGCGAGAAAGCGGCATTCCGAATTGGAGCAACTTATGGGTGAATTGATTGAGGGAGCTTTGCCGTCTCTTCCACCGCATGTTCAGCTAATACAGATGGGGACGGGTGGCGTAGTCGCCAATGTTTTGCACCTCGCGGCGAAGCTTCGGTTGGTCGATCAGCTTGGTGATGGACCCAAAAGTGCCGCTGAACTGGCTGGCTCGTTGGCGCTGCATGCGCCGTCCTTGCACAGGTTGATGCGGACGATGGCTGGTCTCGGGCTTCTCACCGAAGGCAACACTCAACGTTTCGCGCTGACGAAATTCGGTGAGGCACTGAAGACGGATGCGCCGGGTGCGGCTCGGTCAACCTTGCTCATGACTGGAAGCAATTGGGTTGGAACCGGGTTCGCCAACTTCAATCATTCTCTAGAGACCGGCCGTACAGGCTTTGAAAAAGCACAGGGAATGCCATTCTTCGACTACCTTGCGCAGCATCCCGAAGCCGCGTCGGTGTTTACTCAGGCGATGGTTGGTCTTCATGGCGACGAACCTCCCGCGGTCGCGGCGGCCTATGACTTTTCTAGGTTCAAGACCGTCGTCGATGTTGGCGGAGCGTCCGGCAATATGCTCGGCGCCATACTTGCGCGGCACGTTGAGCCTCGAGGCCTGCTGTTCGACCGGCCACATGTCGTGGCGGATGCGGAGCAATCGCTCAAAGTGAACGGTGTATCCGATCGCGTGGCCGTCGAGGGTGGAGACTTTTTCCGGTCGGTGCCCACAGGCGGCGATGCCTACATCCTGTCGCACATCCTGCACGATTGGAACGATGACCAATGCCTGACAATTCTTGGCCATTGTCGCAAAGCGATGAAGGCGGATGGCAAGCTGCTTATCGTCGAAATGGTCCTACCACCCGGTGATACACCGCATCCGGGCAAAATATTGGACATGGTGATGCTGGTCTTGGTTGGTGGTCAGGAGCGCACGGAAGCTGAGTACGCCGGGCTGCTGAACAACGCTGGACTCCGCCTCAATCGTGTTGTGGCAACAAAGTCACCGGTAAGTGTCATAGAAGCCGTTTTGACCTAGGCGGAGCTATGTCGGCTCCGGGTCACAAGCCGCAATTGGCGGGCAGGCCGGGCGACTTCAGCTGAATGACCGGAAGCCGACGTTTATGAGCACTTGGCCTAGCGCGCCTATCGCTTGTCGAGAATCCGCAGTTCAGCCGTGGCGGCGGCGACCGTCACGTCGTCCGCATCGATCAGGTCGGCTTCGACGATCATGTCGCGGTCGGACTGCGAGATGACCTTCGCCCTGGCGGTGATCGGGCCGACGCGCGCGGGTTTGAGGAACCGGGTGGTGAGGGTCCTGGTCACCACGGTTCGGCTCGAGGGAAGCACCGCCAGCGCTCCAAGACCCGTAGCGGAATCCAGCATCGCGGCGAGGAAGCCGCCCTGGATCGTGCCATGCCGGTTGGTGAACAAGGACTGCGCCTCGAAACGGATCGAGGCGATCTCGCCGTCGAAGCCGAGCCATTCGCGTCCAAGCAGTTGCGCACCGGGCGGCGCATCGGCACTTGCCTTGTCCTGGCCGGTCTCCTTCATTGTCCCGCTTTCGGAAACAAGGGTCGGAAGAATGACCGGTCGTAGCGCGTGAAGCAGCCCGTCTCTTTGGCAAAGGCGATCGCCTTCTGAACGTCCGGATCGGCGGCGGAATCCTTCCTATACTGCTCGTAGGCCGCGAGGCTCGGAAAGCTGAACATCGCCAACGCCACATCGCTCGCGCCTTCGGACGGCAGGAAGTAACCGTGATGGACGCCGCCGAACCGCGGCAGCAGCTCGAGCCACATGACAGCGTAAGCTTCGAAGTCGGCGAGCTTGCCCAGCCTGATCTCATAACGCAGGTAGCAGGTAATCATTCCGCGGTGCTCCAAGCTGTCTTGACCGAGGCTTCCGACTATAGCGCAGCGACGGATTCGTACCACCTCACGGCGTCCGTTTTCCGATTGCGCAGTGCGCGTTGTGAAGGTGATGACAGAACGCGGATGTTTGACCCGCAGGCGGCACAGCATATTCAGTGTCGTCCCTGCGAAAGCAGGGAGGTGGATTCACACTCGAAGTGCAACACTTGAGCAGCAAAGACCTCTGCCGCGGCGTATCAGTCCTGGCTTTCGCCAGGACGCCGCGCGGAGAGTGCCCGCGATTGGCTCACCCTTCCGCGATGGCATCGCTCCACGGATGAAACGGCTCGGTCGCGCCGCTGTTCGTCGTGCCGTCGCGCAGCACGATGCTGGGGCAGGCGAACTTCTTCGGTTGGGTCTGGATGCGTGCCTCCTCATAGTCGAAGCTGCCGCGCAGCGCGTCACGCACGGCTTGCGGCAGGCGAACATCGCCGATCACGATGGCGCCTTCGCTGGCATCGATGCGTGGTTCGTGGATCGCAGCATCGAGATCCATGCCGAAATCCATCACGAAGGAGACGAGCTGCGACACCGCCGGCAGGATGCGGCGGCCGCCGGATGCGCCGACGGCAACGCGGCGGCCATCGGCCGCTTCCGCCACCACGGGCGTGTAGTTGGTCAGGCAGCGCTTGCCGGGCGCGAGCGAGTTCGGATTGCCTTGCACCGGGTCGAACCACATGATGCCGTTGTTCATGGTCAGCCCGGTGTTCGGCGTCACGAATTTGGAGCCGAAGGTCGACAGCAGCGTCTGCGTTACCGCGGCCATGTTGCCGTCGCGATCGACTGCCGAGAAATGCGTGGTGCAGGATGGCGCGACCGCCTCGGCGCCGAGCGCGCGGCGGCCGTCGACGTCGCCCATGTCCTTCAACCGCTCGCGATAGGCGGCTTGCAGCGCCTCGGCATAGGCCGCGTAGGCTGCCGCGTCCGGGCCGCCTTGCGCCGGCGCCCACGCCTTCTGCAGCAGGCCGAGCGTACGCGCCATGGTCGGACCCGCGGTCAGTTCCGGCGTCGCATACACGGTGCCGCCGCGATAGGGAATTTTCAGCGGCTCGCGCAGATGGGCTCGGAAGGCGGCGAGATCGCGCACCGACAGCGCGCCGCCGGCGGCCTGGATGTCGTCGGCGATGCTGCGCGCCAGATCGCCCTCGTAGAAATCGCGCGGACCTGCCGCAGCGAGCTGGGCCATCGTCGCCTTGAGCCTGTCCTGCGGCATGCGGACCACCGCGCGGATGCCCCATTGCGCAATCGGCGGCAGGCCATCCAGCAGATAGGCCGCGGCGCTGGCCGGATAGCGCCGCAGATCGGCGGCGGAGCTGGCGATCATCTCGGTGGTCCACCAATCCACCAGCAGGCCTTCGCCGGCGAGCTTGACGCTCGGCGCCAGCAGATCCTTCCACGGCATCTTGGCGTGGCGGCGGTGTGCTTCTCCCATGCCGGCGACGACGCCGGGCACGGCGATCGAGCCGGGGCCGTGCAGGTTGCGATCGTCCTTGACCCGCGCCCAGGGGAACAGGTCAGAGGCCGCGCCGCCGGTCAGCGGATAATCCTCGATGCGCAGGCCGTCGGGGGCGCGCATGCCATAGTCGATCACCTCGACGCGGTTCTCCTTGGCGCGGTACAGCACCATCGCGCCGCCGCCGCCGGCGCCGCTCATCCACGGCTCCAGCACGCCAAGGGCAAAGGTGGTTGCAATCACGGCGTCGACGCAATCGCCGCCCGCCGCCAATACCTCCGCGCCGACTTCGGCCGCCCGGCGCGACTGTGCCGCGACGATGCCGCCTTTCGAACTGACGGCAGGCTTACGGATCACTTGCGAGTTGGAGAACTGATCGGACATGGCGTTGCTTTCGCTGTTCTTGTTGCGGGCGGGTCACGATGGCGTAGCATGTCAGGCATGGCACTGTCAGTGCAACAACAACCAATTTCAGGGAGCGGAAAATGAGCAGCGTGAAGCGTGAACGGGACGGCAAGGTCGGCATCCTGACGCTGAATGATCCCGCCAGCCTGAACGCGATGACGCCGGAACTGCTCGGCGACCTGGCGCGTGCAGTCGGCGAGATGGGTCACGATCCCGGCATCCGCGCGCTCGTGCTGACCGGTGAGGGACGCGGCTTCTGCTCGGGGCAGAACCTCAAGGCCTTCAATTCGCTCGGCGACAACATCTACACCGGCGTCATGACGCATTATTGGCCGGCAATGCAGGCCTTGCGCGAATGCCGGATGCCGGTGGTGGTCGCGGTCAACGGTGTTGCCGCGGGCGGCGGCTTCAGCCTTGCGATGTCCGGCGACATCATCCTGGCCGCGCGCTCGGCGAGCTTCATCCAGGTGTTCAGCCGGATCGGCCTGGTGCCTGATCTGGGTTCGACCTGGCTGTTGCCGCGCCTGGTCGGCCGCCAGCGCGCGCTCGACCTGATGCTGCTCAACGAGCCGCTGTCGGCCGAGCGGGCGAAAGAGTGGGGCTTGGTGCGCGAGGTCGTCGATGACGCTAAACTGCTCGGCGAGGCGAAGGCGCTCGCCAGCCGCCTCGCCGACGGCCCGACCCGCGCGCTGGTCGCGACCCGGCAATTGCTCGAGGAGAGCGAGCACGCCAGCTACGCCGATCAGTTCCGCCGCGAGATCGAGTTGCAGCAGGTGATCCGCGAAAGCGCCGACGCGAGGGAAGGCCGTCAGGCCTTCGTCGAGAAGCGCAAGGCTCAGTTCACGGGGCGCTAGGCAAGCATGCTAGCCGATCGCAATCGCGATCTTGCCGAAATGCGCGCCGCTCGCCATGTGGGCGAACGCGTCCTTGACCTGGTCGAAGGCGAACACCTTGTCGATCACCGGCTTGACGCGGTGCATGCTGATGCCGTCACACATCGCCTGCAGATCCTCGATCGAGCCGACGGTGACGCCCTGCAGCCGTTGCTGCTGCATCACCATCAGCGGCAGCCTCGAGTCGGACGAGGCCGGGCCGGCGAGCACGCCGATGAAGGCGATGGTGCCGCCGATCCTGGTGGCGCGGATCGACTCGTTCAGGGTGCCGACGCCGCCGACCTCGACGACCAGATCGACGCCGTGCCCGGTGAGCTCGCGCGCCTTCTTGCCCCAATCGGGCGTGGTCTTGTAGTTCAGCGTGACGTCGGCGCCGAGTTCTTTCAGCCGCGCGATCTTGGCGTCGCTGGAGGAGGTCGCGATGACGCGGGCGCCGCACATCCCGGCGAATTGCAGCGCAAACAGCGAGACGCCGCCGGTGCCCTGGGTCAGCACCGTCTGTCCCGGCTTGATGTCGCCGAGCTTGACCACCGCGCTCCATGCCGTCAGGCCGGCGCAGGGCAGCGCGGCAGCTTCGATGTCGCTGAGATGGTCCGGCGTGCGCACCAGCGCATGCGCCGGGAACACCCGGTACTCGGTCAGCACGCCATCGACGCTGCCGCCGAGCGCTGCGCGCATCCGCGCCTCGCTCGGCTCGCCGCCGAGCCAGCTTTCGAAGAAGCTGCCGATCACGCGATCGCCGGGCGCGAAACCCTTTACGCCCGCGCCGACCGCCTCGACCACACCGGCGCCGTCGGAGACCGGCACCAGCGGAAATTTCTGGCGCGAGCCGTAGCCGCCCTTGACCGTGAGCAGGTCGCGATAATTCAGCGTTGCCGCCTTCAGCCGCACCAGCACCTCGCCCGGACCGGCCTGCGGAACCGGCTTGTCGACCAGCGCCAGCGCGTCGACGCCGCCGGGGCCTTGCAACTCATAGCATTTCACGGGACGTCTCCTGCTCGATGGTCTTGTCATGAGCGGCGCAGCCGGCGCCGCGGTGCCTGCACCGAGCATATGCCAGGGCCGCGGCGCGTGGCCAGCGCGCGCAATGCGGCCGATGGGATGGCGCCCATACCGGAACAGGTTGGCGCTACCGAACATAACGGCCGATCAATACCTTTGACGACCTGACCGGGCGGAGGTGACCATGGCTGCCTTGCTTGAGACGACGCGCAATCCGATCGCTGCGTTCGGACTTGGCGCGCTCCGCGTGCTGCTTGCCGCTGCATTGATCTGTTGCGGCGGTGCGATGGCGGCGGATGACGGCCTCTACCGTGCGCAGACCGTCGTCACCGGCCAGGGCGAGCCGAACCGGACCATCGGCTTCGGCGCGTGCCTCGAGGACGTCCTGATCAAAGTCTCCGGTCAACCGGCACTGGCAAGCGACCCCAGGCTTGTCGCATACAAATCCAAGGCCAAGGAGTTCGTCAGCAGCTTCGACTATCACGACCAATATGCCGGCAAGCCGCATCATGACGAGCAGGGCACCCGGGACCGGCCCTACGACCTCACGGTCGCCTTCGACGAAAAGAAGGTCGACGGCATTCTCGCCAGGCTCGGCCTCAAGCCGTGGCGATCGGAGCGCCCGGTGCTCGGCGTCTTCGTCGAGATGCAGCACGGTCCGAAGGACACCATCGTCACATCGGACGGCACGCAGTCCGATCTGGAACGCGATGCGCTTGCCGCCGCGGCCACCAGGCGCGGCATGCGCTTCGTGCTGCCTGATGCGGCCGCGTTGACGACCGCCAACGTCACCGCGACGGAACTGGTGAAGGTATCGCCGGCGAAGCTGGCCTCGATCCTGGCGCCACAGCGCGGCGAGGCGACGCTGGTCGGGCGGCTGGTCTGGGACGACAAGGATCTCGGCTGGGCCACGCAATGGCAGCTGGCCTGGCACGGCCGGGACTACAAATGGCAGTTTCGCGGCGTCACCTTCGACGAAGCGTTCCGCCGCGGCATCGGCGGCGCCGCGCAGGTGCTGTCTGGCAATGGTGATCCGGGGCGATCGAAATGAGCCCGCAGGCTCTAGCCGGCGTAGCCGAGCGTCTGCGACGGATATTCCCCGAACATCGCGCGATAGTATTGCGCGAAGCGCCCGAGTTCGATGAAGCCCTGCTCGATCGCGACCTTGGAGACGGTGGTCTGGTCCGGCGTGCTTTCGCGCAGGATCGAGCGGATCGTGCACAGCCGCTTGTAGCGCAGGAATGTCACCGGACCGACGCCGAACACCTCGTGGAAGGCGCGATGCAGGCTGCGTCGCGACAGCCGGAGCTCGCTGCAGATTTCCGAGACATGCACCGGGCGGCTGCCTGCGGCACGCAGGTAGTCCTCGACGTGGCGCACCAGCTTCATCGCCGACGGCAGATAGCTCGTGCCGTCGGGCGGCAGCGCCGCGATTGCCGTCCCCCTCACGCAGTCGATGATCGCGCGCTTCCAGAATTCGGCCGACGTCTCCGACAGCGAGTCCGGGTAGCGGGCAAGATGCGAGATGATCTGCGGCAGCCTGTCTGCGCCCGCCATACCGATCGTGGGATCGGCGCGAAAGTGGTTCTTCGCCTGCCATGTCGCGGCATCGGCGAGCCGCGGTTCGCCGCCAAACATGCTTGGGAGATCCGCCATGTCGAAGCGAATGGCGGCATAGGATGACGCCCGGTGAAACACGCCGTCATGCTCGACCGATGGCGGAATCACCAGCACGTCCCCCGGCTGCATGTCGAACGCCCAATGGGTGACGCGGTCGGTGGCGTTGAGCAGCATTCCGATGATCAGCTTGTCATCGGCCGAGGTACGCTGGGTGCGGACCCCGACATTGAACGCACCGATGCTGAGCGAAAAACCGCCGATCCCGACATGGGACAAGGTGCCGCGCAGCTTGCCGCGCTCAAGCTGCATGACCTCGACATGCGAGCCCTTGACGGCTTCGTGGAGTCCCTCGAAGCCATCGAGCTCGCCGGTGTTGACCGACAGGTGCCCGCCCATATCCACGCTCACAAGTGTAGCGCAGCTGATCTCCGGATACCAAGTGTTGCGAGATCGTGGCGTCGTCTGCAAGGGGCTAGATTTTCGCCTGTCTTTTCAAGAAGGCAGGCGAGCGTCGTCACCAGACCGGGGACGCGATTGGCACAAACTGCATATCACACGGGTGCGACGCCGGATCACCGTTTCATCCCGGCACCAGATGCAATGCCTTCAACCGCCCGCAACGCGGGCGCGCAGTGCTGATGCTCAGGCCGCCATCAGTTGCTCGAGCGCAACAGCCTGTTCGCGGTTCTGGAAGGCGATGGCAGTGTGGGTAAAGCCCGACGAGGCCTGGGTCTGTGCGATGTGGTTGAGGACCTCGTTGCCCTTGACCACGTGAAGGTCCATGCCAGGGCCGGCCGGGAAAATGCCGAGCACGACATCGTACGCGTCGACGATGGCCTTCAAGGCGCCGCCCTTGTCTTCCGACGCGTCGATGAAGATACGAACATCCGCGGCGATACTACGAAGTTCGTCAAAGTCGATCACTGGAAGTCTCCCATACGCAAACGCAACCTACTCAGTGATCCTAGCTACAACTTGCTTACTGAAACATAAATTACGCCCGGTTCCGTCATGCGCTCACCGCCACGTGATTCGTATTTCGATCGACGGGATCGGTGCTTCTGCGGACTAAGGCTTCGCAGCGCTGCGCTTCGTGATGCGTTTGACCGGCGCATGATCCGGCGCGGCGCTTCCGGATTGATCGCTCATGTGGGGAATGCGCTGCTCGATGTGATCAACGACACGGAAGAAAGTGTCGAGCGTGCTGGCATCGAGGCCGGCGGTGAGGTTGCTGTGCCGGCGCAGGATCTCGTCCAGACTGCGGTCGAGCAGCGCCATGCCCTGGGCTGTCAGCCGGATCTCGGTCCGGTTCCGGGCGCTGCCTCGAACCGGCGTCAGCTCGATCAGGCCCTTCTTCCTGAGCGACGTCGTCTCGCGGCTGACGACGGCCTTGTCGAGCTGCGCGTTGGTCCAGATGTCGTAGGCGCTGGCGGGCTCATGCTCCCTCAGGAACGACAGCACCCGCCATTCCGCGAGCGACACGCCGTAGGCCTGCGGAAAGAATGCATTGGCGTTCGCCCGCAGCTTCGCCACCAGGCTCGACAGCACGGTCGGCACGTAGCGCGCGAAATCGATCACCAGTTCCGAGCGCGTGTCCTCCTGCGAGGCGCGGCGCGGGTCAGTCGCTTTGGTCCGGCTTGTGACAGTGCGGCTTTTCATTCTTTCACGAGTTGGGAGCGGGCGATCAGCACCAGCACCGCAGCGGCGACAAGGACGCCTGTCACCACGAGGAATCCGATGGTGAAGCTGCCCGAGGCGTCCTTGGCGCGTCCGATCACGACCGGGATGGTGGCGCCTCCGATGCTGCCGATCATGCCAACCAGGCCGATCGCGCCCGGCGCACTCTCCCGCGACATGTAGGATTGCGGAATGGTCCAGAACACGGCCTGCGTACCATAGACACCGACATTGGCAACCATGAATCCGATGATGATCCAGACCGGCGTTGCCGCGAAGGCGGCGATCGCGAAGCCCGCGGCGGCGATCAAGAAGGTCATGGCGGCATAGTAGAAGCGTTCGCCGACACGGTCGGAGTGCCGCGACAACACGATCATGCCGATCAGGCCGGCGACCGGCGGGATCGCCGTCACGAAGCCGACCTGCGAATTCGGCAGGCCGAATGTCTTGATGATCTGCGGCAGCCAGGGGAACAGCGAGGCCAATCCGCAGAACAGCCCGAAATTGCACAGGCCGAACAGCAGCACCATCGGCTTGGTGATGGTCCGCAGCACGCCCTCGGCATGCACCACGCCGGTTGCCTTGGCATCGCGCTCCAGCGCGCCGGTCAGCCAGTTGCGCTGCGCCGTCGACAGCCACGTCGCCTGCTGCGGGCGGTCGGTCAGATAGAAGATGCCGACGATCCCCAGGATGATCGGCGGCACGCCCTCGAGGATGAACAGCCATTTCCAGCCGGCGATGCCGAACGTGCCGTTGAGCTCGAGAATGGCGCCGGAGATCAGCGAGGCGAAGATGTAGGAGATCGGCACCGCATAGTTGAACATCGCATTGTAGCGGGCGCGATAGCTGAACGGAAACCAGAGGCTGAGCAGCAGCATCACGCCGGGAAACAGGCCGGACTCGGCAAAACCCAGGAAACCGCGGAATGCATAGAGGCTCAACGGGCCCTGCGTGAAGGCCATCAGCACGGTGGCGATGCCCCACAGGATCGCGATCCGCGTCAGCGTGATGCGCGCGCCGTATTTGCTGAGGATCAGATTGCTGGGTATCTCGAAGATCGAATAGGTGAAGTACATGATCCCGACCGCGATGCCGAACATCTCGGCATTGAGCCCGAGCTCCTTGTTCATCTGCAGCGCGGCAAAGGAGATGTTTCCGCGGTCGAGGATGGCGAGAAAGTACATCGCCATCACGAACCACATCAGACGCAGCGCGACCTTGCGGATCGTGGTGCGCTCGATCTCCGGATCAGCGGTCGTTATCGCCGCCTTGTCGATCACGACTTCGGTCATTTCGGTTCCCCCCGTTTCTTGATTATTGATCGTTGCCCTAGGCGGGCAGGCAGACCTCGAGCCGGTCGCCTGCGACGCGGACCGGATAGGTCTGGATGTCGATCTCGACCGGACTGGTCAGTGCCTCGCCGGTCCTTATGTCGAAGCGTCCCATGTGCAGCGGGCATTCGATCTCGCAGCCGTCCAGGATGCCGTCCGACAGCAGCGCCTCTGCGTGGGTGCAGATGTTGCTTGTCGCGTAATATTCCGCGCCGACTCGATAGAGCGCGATGTGGTGGCCGGCGATTTCGATGCCATATGGCTCGCCTTCGGTCAGCGCGCCGACTGCGGCTGCTTCGTGCCAGGTTCCTTGATCCGTCATGAGCCTTCTCAGATGCTGTAGAAATCGAGCACGGTCGGGATGCGGTCATTGACCAGCGTGATGACCTTGCGCGTGATCGTCCAGGTCTCGCCATCGCGTCTCAGCGTGTGCTCGTAGCGGCCATGGCGCAGATGCTCCTTGGCCACCCGCGGGTCGTAGACATGGACCGAGAACACCGAATGGCAGGTGATCTGCCCGGGGCCGGTCTCGGACGCTTCCAGGTTCGAGATCTGGTGCACCGTGCGCGGCAGCGGCAGCGCGGTGATCGACTTGCGCGACTCGATGCGCGCGATCCGCTCTTCCAGCCCGCGTCGCGCATCGTGATAAAGCAGCGAGACCTGCGTCTTGGGATCGTTGGTGGTGGTGTATTCGTCGAGCCATGCCGGCACCCAGAACACGGCATCTTCGCTGTACATCGCCACCCAATCGGCCCATTCGCCGGTGTCGAGCAGCCGGGCCTCGCGGAAGATGGTCGCGGCTGCGACCGCTTCGGCATCGGCTTGCCTGATTGTGTCACGTGCCATCACGCCGTCTCCCCTGCGGCGCGCTGCAGCAGCCTGCGCCATTCGCGATAGCCGGGATGGAAGTTCGTCTCGCCGCCGAAATTCGGAGCGCCGAACGACCATTCGGACGGGGTGACGCCGAGCTCGCGCGTATGCGGGCTGTCGCCGTGGCCGACGTCAGCGACGCCGCGCAGATAGCCTTGCGTCGGCGCGGCGGTGGTGGCCTCGTAGCCAGTCTGGCAGAATTCATACATCACGTTGTCGTCGGAGCTCGCGAGCCCCGAGGCGTTGAAGAAATCTTCGTAGTTGCGGATGCGCAGCGTGCGGGCCGCAGCGCTCTCGCCGACCGGCGCGAGGCAGTGCGACACCATCTCGGTCTTGTCGGGCGCCATCGGCCGCCAGGTGCGCACCTGCGCCGACAGGATGTCGATGACTTGCAGGTTCGGAAAAATCGTGAGGTTGCGCTGACGCAGCATCCATTTGGCACGGGTGCTGCCGACCCGCTGCCGTACGGCGTCGAGACGCGCCGGATCCATGCCGAGCGGCCGGCCATAGAGCTGCGTGCGCTTGATCGACCAGTTGACCGCGTGGCCGTAGTCGAAACTGAAGCTGCCTTGCCCTTCCTGCTCGCCGTCCGGCTCCGCGGTGAATCCGGCGTCCGGACCGGCGGTGGCGTTGCGCTTCTTCAGGATGTCGACATAGGAGCTGTGGGTGGTCGCGAAATGATAATAGTCGAGGCCGTTCTCGAACTGCAGCTTCCAGTTTCCGTCGAACGTGTAGGTGCTGGCGCCGGGCACGAGCTCGACTTCGCCGCTGTCGCTCTGATCGACGATGAGGTCGAGGAAGGCGCGGGTGTCGCCGAGGAAGTCCTCCAGCGGCGGAACGTCGGCCGAGAGGCTCGCGAACAGGAAGCCGCGATAGCAGCCAAGCCGGGCGACCGGCAGAAGATCGTGATTCTGGTTCGAGAACGACGGCGGATACTGCCCGCCAGCTTGCTCCGTCACCGAGATGTTGCGTCCGCTCGAATCGTAGGCCCAGCCGTGATAGCGGCAGACATGAAATTTCTGCCGTCCTTGCTTGAAGGGGCAGACGATGGTGCCGCGATGCCGGCAGGTGTTGAGGAATGCCCCGACCTTGCCCTCGGCGCTCCGCATCACCAGGATCGGGTGCCGGCCGATATGGGTGGTGACGAAGTCGTTGGGCTTGGCGATCTGGGACTCCAGGCCGATGAAGTTCCAGGTGGCCTCGAAGACATGGCGCAGCTCGGCTTCGAATATCTCGGGATCGGTGAAGATCCGGCGATCGACCTCGAAGATGCGCTCGCTCGGGCGGTCGTCAATGAGCCGGGAAATCTCCCGCAGCCTTGCCGCGTGGTTCTGCGAAGCAGCGTTCATCATGTCCTCCCTTCGAGCAACCGTCGGCGACGCACAACGCCGCCTGCGGTGCCACTGCGGGTTCACGGCTCGCGCCATTCCTCGGCGGGAGCAGCCGGCTTGATCGCCAATCTTGGAATGTCTCTATAGTTGTCATGACAACCATGGTCAAGGCGGTCGCGGATCAGATGGCCGAGCCGGACGTGGCGGGACGCGCGGCGGGACGGTCAGGATGATGCCGTCATCGATCAGTGAGCTGCAGATCGTCTTCAATGCGGCGATTGCTTCACGCGTTGCCCTGCTGACCGGCCGGCCGCGCGGCAGCGCCAGCACGCGTTCGGCGCGCATCCACGGCAACAGCGCCGCCGACAGCGCGCCGGCAGCCACTTCCTGGTGAATTCCCGAGAACGGCAGCAAGGCATAGCCGAGGCCCAGCGCCACCATGCGCTTCATCGGCGTGCTGTTGTCGACCCGTACCGCGGAGAGCGTCGTCGCCGGGAACGGGTTGCGGCTGAGCGGGCCCACGGCGGACGGCAGGGCGTCGAACTCCCTGCGGGTCAGCCTGCCGCGTTTCAGCAGCGGATCGCGCGGCGGCCCGATCAGGAACACCTGCTCGAACATCAACATCTCATAGTCGAGATGATCATTGGGAGGCGGCGTCGTCACGATCGCCAGATCGAGCTCGCCCCGTAACAGGCGTTCGGATGCGCTCTCGGTCAGGCCTTCGTTCAATTCCAGCCGCACGCGCGGAAACTGCTTCACGAATGTCTGGGCGAGCGGCGGGTAGAGGATGTCGCCGAGGCTCGGCGGCGCACCAATCCGCACCGTGCCGCTCGGCTCGCGGTTCTCCGTGCGCACCTCGGCCTTGATGTCGTCGATCGTGCCGAGCAGCCAGCGTCCGCGCGCGAGGAGCACCTTGCCGGACTCCGTGACCGAGACGCCGCGCGCGCCGCGTTCGAGCAAGGCGCCGCCTAACTCGGCCTCCAGTTCCTTGACGTGACGGCTGAGCGCGGACTGCGCGACATTCAGCGTGCTGGCCGCGGCGGCAAAGCCGCCACGCTCGGCGACGGCGACGAAATAACGGATCTGCCGCAGGTCCATGACGGGCACTCCATCTCAGTTTGAGATAGATACCATATCAAACATATTCTTGTGAGATATCAAAAAGAGCGCAGTCTCTCCGCAACGATCAAACGGAGGAGTGACGAGGATGGGCATCGCGACCGACGAGGCACGCCAGACATCCGTATTCATTGCCGGCGGCGGGCCGGTGGGCCTGGCGATGTCCTTGCTGCTCGACCGCTTCGGCATCGACTGCGTGGTGGTCGAGAAAAGCCCGACGACGACGGATCATCCGAAGTCGCGCGGCTGCTGGGTCCGCACCATGGAGATCTTCCGGCAGTGGGGCATCGAGCAGGCGATCCGCGAGCGCGGCTTGCAGGACAACTCCGACATGTTCGTGTTCCTCGACAGCATCGCGGGTCACGAATTCGGCCGCACCCGTCCCGAACCGAATGTCGGTCATACCCCGGCCTGGAAGAGCCTCGTCGCGCAGGATGCCGTCGAGGAGGAAATCCTGCGGGTGGTCGAGAAGTCCGAGCACGCCACGGTTCTGTTCAACACGTCCTGTGAATCGTTCGAGGAGACCAACAGCGGCGTCAGCATCACGACGCGTTGCGAAAAGTCCGGCGAGGTCACGCATTGGACGGCGACCTATCTGATCGCCGCCGATGGCGCCGGCAGCCAGACGCGGCGCAGCGCCGGGATCGACATGGTCGGGCCGTCGACGCTGGCGGTGATGTCCAATGAATATTGGCGCGCCGACCTGTCGCGGCTGCCGATCGCGCGCGAGGCCGCCGGCTTCATCATCGTCCCGGACACGCCCGATCTGCCGCGCGCCGGCATTCTGAACACCAATGGCAGGGATCGCTGGCTGACCGTGACGCAGATCGGCCTGACCAAGGACGATCGCGAGCGGC
>CALRXG020000066.1:0-18795 GCA_943372075.1 Bordetella parapertussis
GACTTCGCCCGCATGATCGCCTCATTGGTCGCGCTCAGCGCCGCGAACATGCGCGACAGCCGTTCCTTCTGCTCGTCGGCCCGCGCCTTCTCGTCGGCACGGTCGAAATTGGCGAGCGCAAACGACACGTTCTCGGCGAGCCGCTGC
Source organism: Bordetella parapertussis (assembly GCA_943372075.1). Lineage (GTDB taxonomy): Bacteria > Pseudomonadota > Alphaproteobacteria > Rhizobiales > Xanthobacteraceae > Bradyrhizobium. The sequence continues at coordinate 148 of CALRXG020000066.1, forward strand.
AACAGCGCCATCATCTCCGGGCTGAAGGTGCCGAATTCGCTGGACAGGAACACCAGCGCGCCTATCGCTTCGCCGTTCTTGAGCAACGGCAGCGCCGCGCCGGACTTGCTGCCGCTGTCGCGGACCACCGGATAGACATGGGAGTCAGGTCCGAAGTCGCTGAGATAGTCGTTGCTGATGCAGGGCCTGCGGGTGCGGATCGCAACGCCGGTCAGGGTTTGTCCTTCCGGCCGCGTCGCGTCGGCCGACAACTGCACTTCACGGGCCCGTATCCGGTCGGGGCCGGAAGCCGCCACATTGTCCAGGAAGGCCTTGCCGGGACGCACCAGGCGGATGGTGGCCGAGATGAACTGACCGCCTACAGCCGCGGCATCGCAGACCAGATCGAACAGCTCGCTGCGGGACTTCGCCCGCATGATCGCCTCGTTGGTCGCGCTCAGCGCCGCGAACATCCGCCGCAATTTTTCCTTCTGCTCCTCGGTCCGCGCCTTCTCGTCGGCACGGTCGAAACTGCCGAGCGCATAGGAGACGTTGTCGGCGAGCCGCTGCAGCAGCTCGGCGAATTCGGCCGAGAACGTGTTGCGCTTGGCGGAGATGAACAGCATCACGCCGACCGGCTCGTCGTCGACGATCAACGGGAACGCCGCGCCGGATCGCGCATCCTCGCGATCGATGACTTCGCGGAACGGGCTGTTGGCCACATCGCTGAGGAAATCGTTGTTGATGCAGGCGCGCCGGGAGCGGAACGCCTTGCCGCTGACACCACGCCCTTCGGGACGGGTATCGCTGCGCGAGACGTTGAGACGGCGCGCATTCTCGGCGGTGGGGCCTGCGACCGCGATCATTTCCAGGAAATCGTCGCCGGGCTTCGCGATCAGGATGCTGGTGGAATTGAACCCGCCGCCATGCGCCGCCGCCGCGCAAACCAGCTCGTACATCTCGATCCGCGACCGCGCACGCATGATCGCCTCGTTGGTCGCGCTCAGCGCGGCGAACATCCGCGACAGCCGCTCACGTTCCGCGTCGGCCTTGGCCTTCTCGGTGGCGCGGCCGAAATTATCGAGCGCGACCGAGACGTTCTCGGCGATCCCCGCCAGCAGCGCGATGATCTCTTGATCGCGCGCCCAGGAATTGCCGGTGAAGAAGATCAGGACGCCGATGCTGCGGCCGAACCGGGTCAGCGGCAGCGCGACACAGGCCATCAGGCCGCTGCCACGGACCGGCGCCTGCGACGTGCGGGTCGAGATCGGAATGTCGTGCTCGACACAGGGTCTCTGTGTTCGGAACGCCTCGCCGCAAATGCCTTTGCCGTAGACATTGTCGGGGTCGCTCGAAAAGCGCGTCTGGGTGATCAGGTCGATCGCCTCACCGGTGCCGGCAACGGGCTCGAGCCAGTGCGTGTCGGGTTCGGCGAGCAGCACCACCGTGGCGAAGGATTTTCCGCTGAACACCGCGGCGTCGCAGACCCGCTGATACAGATCGTGCTCGGTCTTGGCACGAAGGATCGCCTCGTTGGTCGCGCTGATCGCGCCGAACATGCGGTTGAGCCGGCGCATCGCCCGCTCACCGCTCTTGCGCGAGGCCTCATGGTCGAAATTGTCGAGCGCAAAGGAGACGTTCGCCGCCATGCGCCCGAGCAGCGAGACGATCTCCTCACCGAGCGAGTCGACCTCGCGCCGGGTCACCATGAAAACGCCGACGCTGCGCCCACCACAGACCAGCGGCATCGCCGCAGCCGCGCCGACACCGCTCGCCGCGGCACCGCTGCGCCAGGCCGCCGAGCGAGGATCGTTGACGTAGTCGTTGCTGACGCAAGCCGTCTGGTCACGGAACGCCCGTCCCGCGACGCCCTCCCCTTCCGGCGTGTTGGCGAGCGAGGAGATCGTGATGCTGCGCAGCCGCGCGACGTCGTCGCCGCAGCCGGCCGCGAAGGTCAGCAGACCGGTATCCGGCTCCAGCAAAAACACGGTCGCGGCCAGGAAGCTCCCGCTGGAAAACGCGGCTTCACAGACCTTGCCGTACAATTCGTCTAGTGATTTCGCGTATAGGATCGCTTCGTTGGTGGCACTCAACGCCGCGAATGTACGCCCGATGCTCGACTGCACGTTCCCTGAAGGCCTCAGGCCAACCCCTTCAAACTGGCACGGAACATTGCCCGCAAGAGGCCTAAGTGATGGTTAGTGTATCCGGCAAGTTGCGCGACAAAGTAAACGGCTGACGAACGCGGCAGGCGGTTTCCCGGGATATTACGGACCCTTGTGTGCCAGCCTGAGGCGGCGGTCCGGAACGCGCGGATCGCCGTCCGGCTCGCGCCGGCACGACGGCCAAATTCCGCATCGCGACCGCGCCCGTTCCATTCAGTGAAAACATCGGCGGGAGCACCCTGCTGGCGGTATGGCCGACCGGATTTTCTGGCCTTGCTCCGCCAGCCGCGCTTTGAGAGCATGACGCCGACAACAGCAAAGCAAGACCCGCGCCTCATGCGGGCGAAGCGCGAGGAAAATCCCATGCCGATCGTCCAGGCCGACCGTCTCGCACGTATCGGCGCCGCGCTGCTCAGGGGCGCCGGCGCATCGGAAGAGGAAGCGAACGCCGTCGCCTCCGGCTGCGTCAATGCCAATCTGGCCGGCCATGACTCCCACGGCGTGATCGCGATCCCGACCTATATCGACCGCATCAAGGCCGGCCACATCGTGCCCGGCGCCAAGTGGACCATCGTGCAGGAAACGCCGACCACGACCGTGATCGACGGTCATTGGGGGTTCGGCTTCCATGTCAACGCCAAGGCGATGGAGATGACCATCAACAAGGCGAAGACTGCCAATGTCGCGGCCTGCACCGTGTTCCGGCAGAGCCATGTCGGGCGCTTGGCGCATTACCCGATGATGGCGATGCGCGAGGGCATGATCGGGATCGCCGCCGCCGATTCCGGCCGCTCGCCGAAACATGTCGCCCCATTCGGCGGCCGCGAGGCCCGGCTCGGCACCAACCCGCTGTCAATCGCGGTCCCCTCCGATCTCGAAGCGCCGTTCTATCTGGACATGGCGACCTCGGCGGTCGCCGCCGGCAAGATCCAGCTCGCGGTGGCGCGCGGCGAGAGCATCCCGAAGGGCTGGATCATCGATGCCGAAGGGCGCGACACCACCGATCCGAAAGACTATCGCAAGGGCGGCGCGCTGCTGCCGCTCGGTGGCAGCGAGGGCTACAAGGGCTCCGGTCTCGCCGCGATGGTAGAGGTGCTGTGCGGGCTGTTGACCGGCCTCGGTTTCGGCGTCGAGCCGACCGGCCGACACAATGACGGCTGCTTCATGGCCGTGTTCAACGTCGCCGCGTTCCGGCCGCTGCAAGATTTCAAGAAGGAGGTCGCCGACTTCGCGCGCTACCTGAAATCGACGCCGCCGTCGGAGGGAAGCCGCGGCGTATTCTATCCCGGCGAGGTCGAACATCTGCGCGAGCTCGAGCGGCGCAAGAACGGCATCGAGATCGAGGATGCGACCTGGGAGAAGCTGAAGTCGCTCGCGGCCGACTACAAGCTCGCCGACGAACTCAACCTGCGCTGACAAATCCGGACACGGGAGAACGACATGACACGGCAAATGGCGCTGGTTGGTTTTTTGCAGGCGCAGAACTGTACCAACCTGCCGGGCTCCTGGCGCCACCCGGAGTCGCGCGACGATTCGATGTCGGCGGACTACTACCAGGAGATCGCGCGCATCCTGGAGCGCGGCAAGTTCCACATGGCGTTCTTCGACGATCGCCTCGCGATGCCTGACCGCTACAACAACGATCACGCCCACACCGTCGAATACGGCATCCGTTGCGTGAAGATGGACCCGATCGTGGTGCTGACCACGATGGGCATGGTGACCACCAAGCTCGGCCTCGCCTCGACTGCATCGACCACCTATTTCGAGCCGTTCGACGTCGCCCGCCGCTTCGCTACGCTCGACCTGATGACGGGTGGCCGAGCGGCCTGGAACGTGGTGACCTCGGTCAATGACGGCGAAGCGCTCAACATGGGCAAGGCGCAGCATCTCGATCACGATCCGCGCTACGACCGCGCCGATGAGTTCATGGAGGTGGTGCTCGGCCACTGGGATTCCTGGGAAGACGGCTCGCTTGTGATCGACAAGAAGAGCGGCCGCTTTGCCGATCCGACCAAGGTGAAGCGGCTCGATCACAAGGGCCAGTTCTTCAGCTCGCGCGGTCCGTTCACGGTGCCACGCTCGCCGCAGGGGCATCCCGTGATCGTGCAGGCTGGCGCCTCCGGCCGCGGCCAGCGCTTTGCCGGCCGCTGGGGCGAAGTGATCTTCACCGCGGCGCGCAATCTCGCGCACGCCAAGCAGAATTACGATGCCATCAGAAGCGAAGCCGCCAAGGGCGGGCGCGATCCCGACCAGATGTTCCTGTGCAACCTGATCACGCCGATCGCCGGCGCCACCAAGGCGGAAGCCGAGGATCGGATGGCCGTGATCCAGAAGTTGCCGCTCGAGATCGACGCGCTGTCGCTGCTGGCCGAAGCGCTCAATTTCGATTTCGGCGCCAAGCCGATCGACGAGCCGCTGACCACGGAGGAGTTGCAGGGCATGCAAGGCATGATCGGCATGCGTGACGGGGTGCTGCGCGCCTCCGGCAAGAGCAATCCCTCGACCCGCGACTTCATCACCTTCTCCGGCCGCGCCCAGGTGCAGGATGCGATCGTCGGCGGCCCGAAGGAGATCGCCGACCGGCTGGAGGAATTGTTCGTTAACCGCGGCTGCGACGGCTTCGTCGTCGCCGCGAGCTATGTGCCGGGCTCCTATGCCGACTTCGTCGACCATGTGGTGCCGGAGTTGCAGAAGCGCGGCTTGTTCCACAAGGACTATGCGGGCACGACGCTGCGCGAGAATCTCGGCCTCAAGCGTCCGGCTGCCGGCGCCTGGAAGACCCCCGCGCAGGTCGCGGCGGAATAGAGGAACATCATCATGCGCTGGCTGAAATTCACCGCCACAGGCAACACCGCGAGCGCTCCTTCTTGGGGCCTCGTCGAGGGCGACACCGTGACCACGGTCAACGGTGATCCATTCGGCGAATGGAGCAAGACGTCCAAGACCCACGCGCTGAAGGACGTCAAGATCGAGCTGCCGCTGGTCCCGCGCACCTTCTACTGCGTCGGGCTGAATTACCTGAAGCACCTCAAGGAAGCCGCCGACAAGGCCGGCACGGTGCCGAACGTTCCCGACCGCCCCGAGATCGGCTACCGCGCGCAGAACGCCCTGATCGCGCATGACGATGACGTCGTGATCCCGGCCAGTGCGACCGAGAAAATCCACTACGAGGGCGAGCTCGTCGTCGTGATCGGCAAGACCGCAAAACATCTGACCGACGCCAACGCGCTGGATTGCGTGTTCGGCTACACCATCGGCAACGACGTCTCCGAACGCAGCTGGCAGAAGGCCGACCGCGGGCTTTGGCGGTCCAAGAATGCCGACACCTTCAAGCCGATGGGCCCGTGGATCGAGACCGACGTCGATCTCGACCGCATGGAGACCGCTATCCGCGTCAACGGCAAGGAGACCGGCCGCTTCCGCACCAACGAGATGATCTTCGGCATCGTCCCCTTCCTGGTCGAGCTGAGCAAGTACTTCACGCTGTCGCCCGGCGACGTGATCTGGATGGGCACCGACGGCGCCTCGCCTGATTTGAAGGACGGCGACGTGGTGGAGATCGACATCACCGGCATCGGGACGCTGAGGAACAGGTTCGTGAAGGAGAAGGTGTGAGGGCGGGTAGTCCAGCGGGCGCACGCCTCATACTCTGCGTCGTCCCGGCCTTCGCCGGGACGACACTGAATTTGTTGAAGCATCGGGCGTCATGCATCAAGTGCACAGACCGGATGGCTCATCGCACCGTCCCCGGCCGGCTCTTCACATGATCGATGAACGCGCGCAACTTCGGCATGATCTGCCGGTGGCCGGGATAGTAGAGAAACACGCCGGGCGTCGTCGTCGCGAACGCATCGAGCACGCGGAGCAGCCGCTTCTCTTTCACAGCGCCTGATATCAGCGGCGCCGGCACCTGCGCCAATCCGACGCCTTCGATGGCCGCACCGACCAGCGTCGGGAAGTCGTGGCCGATGAAGGATCCCGTGACGGCCAGCTCGATCGCGCGGCCATTGTCGTTTAGCGCCCATGGCGCAAGAGAGCCGTTCGAACGCCGCAGCCGCAGGCACACATGCCCGCGCAGATCCTCCGGACGCTTCGGCCGCCCGCGGCGCGCCAGATAATCCGGGCTGCCGACCACAGCGAACGGGAACGGCTTGGTCAGGCGCACCGCGACCATGTCCGGGTTGATGAACTGGCCCATCCGGATGCCGGCATCGAAACCGCCCGCGGCGAGGTCGACCAGTTCCTCGCTGGCGGCGAGTTCGACCTCGATCTCCGGATACGCTTTGCAAAATGAAGCGATCAGCGGCTCCAGCAGGATCGGCACCACCGAGCGCGGCACGGTGAGGCGCAGCAGCCCGGCCGGCTTCTGCCCGAGCTCGCGCGCGGCCCCGCTTGCCGCCACCAGCTCCTCGAATGCGGGCCTTGCGCGCGTCAGGAATCGTTCACCCGCCTCGGTCAAGCCGACGCTGCGGGTGGTGCGGATGAACAGCACGGCGCCGAGGCGTGCCTCGAGCGCGCGCACCGCCTGGCTGATTGCCGACGGCGTCACCGCGAGCTCGGTCGCCGCACGGCGAAAGCTGCGGTGCTGGGCGACGCTGAGGAACGCCTCCACGCCGTCGAGCGCCCCCTGCCGGACTGTGAAGTTCTGCTTCATGGCCCGTCAACATTATCGCGAATAGTCGCTTTGCGAAAGTCGCCTTACATCGGACCCACGAGCTCAGCGCCGCAATGCACGCTGCGCCACGCGACATCACGACATCAGTCGTGAACGGAGAGATTCGACCGATGACAGCAATCCGTCACGCAATCCTTGCCCTCACCCTCACTCTGACAGGCGCCACCGCCATGACCGCTCCCTCCCCTGCCCAAGCCCAACAAGCCCAAACCACCCCGACCACCGGCGTAATCGTTATCTTGACCGTCAAGCCGGGTATCACCCGCGATCAGGTGATGGCGGTGATGCCGGATGAAATCCGGCAGACCGTGCAGCTCTATCTCAACGGCAAGCTCCGCGAATGGTATTCGCGATCCGACGGACGCGGCGTCGTCTTCCTGCTCGACGCGCGGGACACGACCGAGGCTCACGCGATCATGGAAGGCCTGCCGCTGTCCAAGCTCGACCTGATGGACCACGACTATATCGCAGTCGGTCCGCTGCTGCCGCTGCGTCTGCTCATCGCCAAGCCGTGAGAGCAAGCCGAGGTCGACCCCGATCGACGGTTCGGCCTCCTCAATCCGGACCGACAAACAGAGGAATCCGGCCGTGCCAGTCAGTCTCAATATTCCATTCTTGCTCAGCGTCGCCGGTGCATTTCTCGCCAGTGCAGCGGTGGCCGTCACCTTTGTCTGGCCGGCGCTCCGCACCTGGCCACAGGCTGAGGCGCTCCGGCTGCTTGCGGCTTTCCACGCCTTCCGGTTTCTCGGCATGAACTTCCTGGTCACAGGCTTCGTGTCGCCGGAGGTGAATCCGGTGTTTGCCGGCGCGGTCGGCTGGGGCGATCTGACCGCGGCAACTCTCGCGCTGCTTTCGATGGCGGCACTGTCCTGGCGCTGGCCGATCGCGATTCCGCTCGTCTGGCTGTTCAATATCTGGGGCACGCTGGATCTGCTCAACGCCTACTACATGGGCGCGACCAAGAACCCGGATCCCGGCCTGTTCGGCGCCGGGATCTATATTCCAGCACTGTATGTGCCGCTGCTGCTGGTCAGCCATGTGATGGTGTTCATGATCTTGATGCGGGCCAAGAGGGCAGAAGCGTAGCGCCCTCTCTCTTCGTCATTCCGGGGCGTGCGAAGCACGAGCCCGGAATCCATCGGGCCGCAAAATTGGTGGTGAAGTGGATTCCGGGCTCGACGCTGCGCGTCGCCCCGGAATGACAAGGGAAGGGATTCCACCTCAAAACGGAAGCGCCACACCGGTCTTGATCTCCTTCAGGATCACGTTGGTGCGGACGTGGCGAATGCCGGGGATGCGGAACATGAACTCGTCCAAGAATCTATTGTAGGCGTCCATGTCGCGCACCACGACACGCAGATGATAATCGGCGTCGCCAGTTGTCGCGAAACACTCCAGCACCTCGCGGCGCTTCGTCACCCGCGCCACGAACTCGTCGACGAACTTGACGTCGTGACGCTCAAGCGAGACGTGCAGGATCGCCGAGGTCGCAAAGCCTGCGGGCTCGCGCGCCACCAGCGCCGAATAGCCCGAGATGACGCCGGACTCTTCCAGCGCGCGGACCCGGCGCCAGCACGCCGAGGTCGACATCCCGACCGTGTCAGCCAGCTGCTGGTTGGTGGCGCGGCCATCCTTCTGCAGTTCGGCGAGAATCCGCGCGTCTTGCTCTTCGACCATGCGTCAGCTCCGGTTCGGTAAATTCTACCACATAGGCCACAAATTTGCGAATCTCTACCGATTCTCGGCCAATGATCGAACAGGTAGGTAAGACCTACCAGGCATCAGGGCATACCCTTGTCGGGTCAGACATTTCGACTCCCGGAGGGATCAGTCATGGGCCAGATGCCGCTGCTCGACGCCTACCAGCTCTCCGACCGCTACAGCCGGGAGCACGGCCGCGTCTTCCTCACCGGCACGCAGGCGATCGTCCGCATCGTGCTGGACCAGGCCCGGCGCGACCGCGCGAGCGGGCTCAACACCGCGGGCTTCATCTCCGGCTATCGCGGCTCGCCGCTCGGCGGCGTCGATCTCGAACTGTGGAAGATCAAGCAGCAGCTGACAGAGAGCCGCATCGAATTCCTGCCTGCGGTCAACGAGGACCTCGCGGCTACCGCCGTGCTCGGCTCGCAGCAGGTCGAGACGCAGAAAGATCGCCAGGTCGATGGCGTGTTCGGGCTGTGGTATGGCAAGGGTCCGGGCGTCGATCGCTCCGGCGACGCGCTGAAGCACGGCAATGCCTATGGCTCGTCACCGCACGGTGGCGTGCTGGTCGTCGCCGGTGACGACCATGGCTGCGTCTCGTCCTCGATGCCGCACCAGTCCGACGTCGCCTTCATGAGCTGGTTCATGCCGACGCTGCATCCGGCCGACGTCGGCGAGTATCTCGCGTTCGGCGAATACGGCTACGCGCTGAGTCGATTTTCCGGCATGTGGGTCGGCTTCAAGGCAATCTCGGAGATCGTGGAATCCGGCGCCTCGATCGAGTTGCCCGCACCGCGCCGCTTCATACGGCCGGATTTCGTGCCACCGGCCGGCGGCCTGCATTATCGCTGGCCGGATCTGCCGGGCCCGCAGATCGAAGAGCGGCTGGAAGCCAAGAAGCACGCCGTCTATGCCTTTGCAAAAGCCAATCCGATCGACCGCCGCATCTACGACATCAAGGACGCGCGCTACGGCATCGTCACGACAGGCAAGGCGCATCTCGATCTGATGGAGGCGCTGCGGCTGGTCGGGCTCGATGAAGCCGCGTGCCGCCGCTTCGGCATCGACATCTACAAGGTCGGCATGGTGTGGCCGCTGGCGCTGCACGATGCGATGGAGTTCGTGAAGGGCAAGCGCGAGATCCTGGTGGTCGAGGAGAAGCGCGGCATCATCGAGAGCCAGTTCAAGGAGTATTTCTACGACTATCCCGGATCGAAGCCGGAGCGGATGGTCGGCAAGCATGACGAAACCGGCGCGCGGCTGATCTCCTGGACCGGTGAATTGTCGCCGCGGATGCTGGCCGACGTGCTGGCGCGGCGGCTCGATCCGATGTTTCCAGAATTGCAGCTCGCCCGCCGCGTCGCTGCGCTCGTGCCGGAGCAGGACCGCATGATCGCAGTGCCGGGCGCTACGCGCACGCCCTACTTCTGCTCTGGCTGCCCGCACAACACCTCCACGAAAGTGCCCGAGGGCTCCAAGGCGCTGGCCGGCATCGGCTGCCATTTCATGGCGAGCTGGATGGACCGCGAGACCTCGTCGCTGATCCAGATGGGCGGCGAAGGCGTCAACTGGGCAGCCTCGTCGAAATTCACCGGCAATACGCACGTGTTCCAGAATCTCGGCGAAGGCACCTACTATCATTCCGGCTCGATGGCGATCCGCCAGGCGATCGCGGCAAAGGCCAACATCACCTACAAGATCCTGTTCAATGACGCAGTCGCCATGACCGGCGGCCAGCCGGTCGACGGCCCTGTCAGCGTGCAGGCGATCGCCCACTCCGTCCGCGCCGAGGGCGTGTCGCGGATCGCGCTGGTCTCCGACGATCCGGCGCATTTCTCGCCGGCCGATCTGCCCGCCGGCGTCACCATCCATCCCCGCGGGGAGATGGACGCCGTGCAGCGCGAACTGCGCGAGATCGCGGGCGTCACCGTGCTGATCTATCAGCAAACCTGCGCCACCGAGAAACGGCGGCGGCGCAAGCGCGGCACGGTCGTCGATCCGGCAAGGTTTGCGTACATCAACGACCTCGTCTGCGAAGGCTGTGGCGACTGCTCGGTGGAATCCAATTGCCTCAGCGTCGAGCCGAAGGAGACGCCATTCGGCCGCAAGCGCAAGATCAACCTCTCGACCTGCAACAAGGATTTCTCCTGCCTCAACGGCTTCTGCCCGAGCTTTGTCACCATCGAGGGCGGGAAGCGGCGAGCGAAGAGTGCGAGCGCGATCGATCCGCTGGCGCGCGCTGCTGGCCTGCCGGCGCCGGAGTTCACGACACTCGACAAACCCTATGATCTCCTCGTCACCGGCGTCGGCGGTACCGGCGTCATCACGGTCGGCGCGCTGATCGCGATGGCCGCGCATCTCGAGGGTCGCGGCGTCTCGGTGCTCGACTTCACCGGCTTCGCGCAGAAATTCGGCCCGGTGCTGAGCTTCCTGCGGCTTGCAGCTGCGCCCGATGCACTGCATCCGGTGCGGATCGACCAGGGCGCGGCGGATGCGCTGATCGGCTGCGACCTCGTGGTCAGTTCGTCGGCCAAGGCGTCCGGGACCTATCGCAACGGCATGCGCGCCGCGGTCAACAGCGCCGAGATGCCGACCGGCGACGTGGTCCGCTTCCGTGATGCCGACCTCGCCTCGCCGGTTCGGCTGCGCGCCATCGAGCGGGTGATCGGCTCGGGCAACCTCACCACCATCGACGCCAATGCGCTGGCCGAGCGGCTGCTCGGCGACAGCGTGTTCGCCAACATCATGATGCTCGGATTCGCCTGGCAGCAGGGCCTGGTTCCGGTGTCGCTGGACGCGCTGACGCGGGCGATCGAGCTCAATGCCGTCGCGGTCGAGCGCAACAAGCAGGCTCTGGCCTGGGGCCGGCTCGCCTTCGCCGATCCGGACTTCCTGCCGAAGGCCGGGCACGACGCCGCCAGCACGCCGGAGACGCTGCAGCAGATGATCACGCGGCGCACCGAATTCTTGCGCGATTACCAGGACGCGGCGTACGCCGCACGCTACCGCGCGACGGTCGACCGCGTGCGCCGTGTCGAAGCCGCGCTTGACAGTGAGGCGCTCACCGACGCCGTGGCGCGTTCGCTGTTCAAGCTGATGGCCTACAAGGACGAATACGAGGTGGCGCGGCTGCATATGCGGACCGGCTTCCTCGACGAGCTTAGGCGGGAATTCGACGGCGACTTCACCGTCCAGTATCACCTCGCGCCGCCCTTCCTGCCGGCAGGCCTGGACGCACGAGGGCGACCGAAGAAGCGCGCATTCGGGCCATGGATCCAGCCCCCGCTGCGGCTGCTCGCACGTCTGAAGGGGCTGCGCGGCACGGCATTCGACCTTTTCGGCTACACCGCGGAGCGCCGCGCCGAGCGCGAGCTCATCGGCTGGTACGAGGCGTTGATCGACACGCTGCTCGGCAAGCTCGACGCCGCGCGGCTGCCCGATCTCATCACGCTTGCGAAGGCACCGATGGAGATCCGCGGCTACGGGCCAGTGAAGGACGCGGCGATCGAGAAGACCAAGGCGGAGGTGGCGCGGCTCGGCGCGCAACTCACCTCCGCCTCTTCAGATCAAGGCGACGGCTCAGGCCGCCGCGCCGCGTTTGGCGGATGAGATCAGGCTCACCACGACGGTCGCAATCACCGCCACCACGATGTTGAGCACGAGCGCGCCGAGTCCGACGTAGAACGTGTAGGTGGCATCGCCGAGCGAGATGCTGGCGAGCGGCTTCAGCCCGTTGCTCCACGCCGTGTAGGTGCCCCAGCCGATGCCGGCGGCCCAGCCGAGCAACAGGCCCTCGGCGCGGAACCAGACCGTGAACAGGCCGAACACCAATGCCGGCAGCGTCTGTACGATCCAGAGTCCGCCGAGCAGTTGCAGGTCGAGCGCATATTGCGTCGGCAGGAACAGGATGAAGGCCAGCGCGCCGACCTTCACCACCAGCGAGGTGATCTTGGCGACCGATGCCTCACCGGCATGCGAGATGTCCGGATTGACGTAGGACTTCCAGACATTCCGGGTGAACAGGTTGGCGGCACCGATGCTCATCACCGCCGCCGGCACCAGCGCGCCGATCGCGATCGCCGAGAACGCGAAGCCGGCGAACCATTCCGGGAACAGCGTCTTGAACAGCATCGGCACCACGTCGTTCGGCGACGTCACCTTGACGCCCGCGGCATAAGCCATGTAGCCGAGCAGCGCGATCAGGCCGAGCAGCAGCGTATAGGCCGGCAGCAGGATGGCGTTCTTGCGGATGGTATCCGCCGACTTCGAGGCGAAGATGCCGGTCAGCGTGTGCGGATACATGAAGGCCGCGAGCGCCGAGCCGAGCGCCAGTGTCGCATAGGGCAGATATTGGGCCCCCTTCAGCGTCAATCCGGTGGCGCCGCCCTTGGCCGTGAAGGCGTCGTTGGCGGCCGAGAACACCGCGCCATAGCCGCCGAGCTTCGACGGCACCACGACCACGGCCGTCAGCACCACGATATAGATCATGATGTCCTTGACGAAGGCGATCAGCGCAGGCGCGCGCAGGCCGGAGCTATAGGTATAGAGCGCGAGGATCACGAAGGCGGCGATGATCGGCAGCTCGCCGGTCAGGCCCATCGCCTTGATCACGACCTCCATGCCGATCAATTGCAACGCGATGTAGGGCATGGTCGCGACGATGCCGGTCAGCGCCACCGCGAGTTCGAGCGCGCGCGAGCCGTAGGCGCCGTGCACCACGTCCGCGGCGGTGACATAACCATTGGCATGTGCCTTCTTCCACAGCACCGGCATGACCGCGAACACGAACGGATAGACGATGATGGTGTAGGGCAGCGCGAAGAAGCCATAGGCGCCGACGGCGTAGACCAGCGCCGGCACCGCGATCACGGTGTAGGCGGTGTAGAAATCGCCGCCGACCAGGAACCAGGTGATCCAGGTGCCGAATTGGCGGCCACCGAGACCCCATTCGTCGAGATGCTCGTTGACCGGGCCGGATTTCCAGCGCGCCGCGAAGAAGCCCATCACGGTGACGAGAGCGAAGAAGAAGATGAAGACGGAGAGCGCCACCCAGACGACGTGATCGGTCATGGCCGCCCCTCACCGCTGCTCATCGGCATCGGGCTGGCGGCTGCGATAGACCAGCCAGATCAGCAGCGAGGAGATCGGCACCCAGGCGAGCTGGTACCAGTAGAAGAAGGGAAAGCCGAACAGCGACGGCTCGGCGAAATTATAGAACGGCACCCACAGCAAGCCGATGAACGGCAGCAGCAACAGCATCCACATGGTTCACTCCCCAGCCCGAGATCTGATCAAACCGGCGGTGTTGCCGGCGTCCCGTCATCAACGACCCCAGGAACCGATTTGTTGCGTCTAGAATCACGGTTGCGGCATGGCGATGCAAAAAGATGTGATCGCTGCACCGGGCAAACAATCTACTCGGCTTTGATGCCGGCGTCCCCGATGACCTTGCGCCAGCGCGCCTCTTCACCGGCAAAGTAGCGGTCGAGCTCTGCGGGCGGTGCAGCGACCATCACGAGACCCTCATTGACGCCGAGCTTCCTGAAGGCCTCCGCCTGCACGGCCTTCGCCGCTGACTTGTTGAGGCGGTCGATGACGTCGGGCGGCGTGTTCGCAGGTGCGTAAAGGCCGTACCAGGATTCCGCCGCATAACCCGGTACACCGGCTTCGGCGACGGTCGGCAATTGCGGAAACGACGGCGAGCGCTCGGCCGACGTCACCCCGATCGCGCGCAGCTGCCCGGCCTCGACCAGCGAGGCGCAGCTTGCCACCGTGGTGAACATCACCTGGATCTGACCGCCGATCAGGTCGGTGATCGCTGGCGCCGCGCCCTTGTAGGGCACGGTGGTGAGATTGACGCCGGCCAAGTGCTTGAACAATTCGCCGGCGAGATGCGCCGAGGTGCCGGTGCCATAAGTGCCGTAGGACAGTTTTTCCGGATCGGCCCTGGCGGCCGCGATCAGGTCCTTGATCGACTTGATCGGCGAAGCCGGATTGACCACGACGACATTGAACGAGCGCGCCACCAGCGCCACCGGCGCGAAGTCCTTGTGCGGGTCGTAGGGCAGCTTGCGGTAGAGGCTTGGATTGACCGCATTGGCGAAGGTCGCCATCAGCAGCGTGTAACCATCGGGTGGGCTCGCCGCGACGCTCTGCGTGCCGATGATGGTGCCGGCGCCCGGCTTGTTCTCGATGATGACGGTGACGCCGAGATCCTTCTGCATCTCCTGCGCCAGCGTGCGCGCGACGACATCGGTGCCGCCGCCGGGCGCGAACGGCACCACGATCCTGACCAGGTGATCGGGATAGGCGGCGCGCACGGGCGTATGCAGCAGCGCGGATGCTGCGAGCGCGAACAGAATGGCGCCCAGGACACGAAGCGGCATGGCAAGCCCCCGACAGATGATACGACCTTCATACACGGGAGCGCCATGCAAGGGATGCCAAGGCGGCATGATGCGGCAGCCTCCGTCATTGCGAGGAACAAAACGACGAAGCAATCCATCCATCCGAGCGCGCGGAGCGATGGATTGCTTCGCTGCGCTCGCTATGACGATAGCGGCGCCTCACGAATACGGATTGATCAGCTTCTGCTGTTCGATGGCATGGCGCACCAGGAGATCGATGAAGATGCGGACCTTGGCCGAGAGATGATGGCGGTGCGGATAGACCGCGTTCATCGTCAGCTCGACCGGCCGGTACTCGGGCAGCAGCCGCACCAATTGTCCCGACTCCAGTTCGTCGCGGACCAGGAAACCCGCCGCGAGGAAGACGCCGGCACCGGCGAGCGCCGCGAGCTTCAGCGTTTCGCCGCTGTTGGAGAGCAGATTGCCGGAGACCCGCACCGCGGCCGGCGTACCCTTGCGGTCGGTGAAACGCCATTCGTCCCCGTAGGGATAATGAGCATGGCGCATGCAGTTGCGCGCTGAAAGATCGGCGAGCTGCCCGGGCTTGCCGTGCTGCTCGATGTAGCCGTGGGACGCGCACAGCACATGGCGCCAGGTCGCGATGGTGCGCACGATCAGGCTGGAGTCGGGCACCGGGGTCATGCGCACCGCGAGATCGTAGTTCTCGTCGATCAGATCGGCATTGCGCTCGCCGATCATGAGGTCGACCTTGACCTCCGGATAGGTTGCGAGGAATTCGGCCACCGCGGGCGACAGGAACTGGACCAGATGGGTGTTGGTGAAGATGCGCAGCGTGCCGCGCGGCACCGACTGCTGAGCGCCGGCGACCTCGTCGGCATGCTCGATATCGGCGAGGATCTGGACACAGCGGTCGTAATAGGCCTGGCCGATTTCGGTGACGCTGACCTTGCGCGTGGTGCGGTTGAGCAGCCGGGCGCCGAGCCGGTCCTCCAGCGACTGGACGTGGTTGCTCACCATCGTGGTCGACATGTTGAGCTTGCGGCCGGCCGCGGAAAAGCCGCCGGCGTCCACGACCCGGACAAAGGCGGTCAGACTGGTCAGGCGATCCATCGTGCAAGGTCCGGATTATCAGCGCTGGCTTGATAATGCTTCCAGTTTTATCGGGATTATCACAGCGGGAGGGATATTGCATCTAGAGGGCCGTAACCGGCGCCCTTACTGGAAGGACGCGAATGTTCGACCGGAGGATGCCATGTCGGCCACCACCTATGTCCCTGAAGAATCGGCCAAAATAGGCCTTCGCCCGTCGCGGGCGACGGTCAAGCGGGCGGCGATCGGATTGGCTGCGCTGATCGGCATCGCGGTGGCCGCCGACTTTGGCTACGACTACGTCACCACCGGCCGTTACCTGGAATCGACCGATGACGCCTATGTGAAGGCGGACTCCACGATCATCGCGCCGAAAGTGTCGGGCTACATCGCCCGGGTGCAGGTCACCGACAACCAGCCGGTGAAGGCCGGCCAGGTGCTGGCTCAGATCGACGACCGCGACTACCGCACGGCGCTCGGCCAGGCCAAGGCCGATGTCGACGCCGCCAGCGCGTCGGTGCGCAATCTCGATGCCCAGCTCGAATTGCAGCAGCCGATCATCGACCAGAGCACCGCCGATGTCGAAGCCGCCGAGGCCAATCTGAAATTCGCCCAGGAAGAGCAGACCCGCTACGACGGGCTGATGAAGTCCGGCTCCGGCACCATTCAACGCGCGCAGCAGACCGACGCGGCGCTGCGCGCCAACACCGCGCAACTCCAGCACGCGAAGTCGGCACTTTCAGCGGCGCAGCGCAAGGTCGACGTGCTGACCACGCAGCGCGCCCAGGCCGTCGCGCAGGTCGATCGGGCCCGCGCAGTCGAGCAGCAGGCCGAACTGAACCTGTCCTACACAAGGATCACCGCGCCGGTCGACGGGACGGTCGGCGCCCGCACGCTCCGCGTCGGCCAATATGTCCAGGCCGGCACCCAGCTGATGGCGGTGGTGCCGCTCGATGCGGTCTACGTGGTCGCCAATTTCAAGGAGACCCAGCTGACCCATGTGCGCAACGGCCAGCCGGTCGAACTCACCGTCGACAGTTTCCGCGGCACGACCTTGAAGGGCCACGTCGACAGCCTGTCGCCCGCCAGCGGCCTCGAATTCGCACTGCTGCCGCCTGACAACGCCACCGGCAACTTCACCAAGATCGTGCAGCGCGTGCCGGTGAAGATCGTGCTCGACGATCACAGCCTGACCGGCCTGCTGCGCCCCGGCATGTCGGCGATCCCGACGGTGAACACCAAGGCCACGGTGCTCGCCGAACGTGACGAGAAGCGGCGGCTGGCAGCGGCGACGCGGCCACACGGGGGATAAGCCCGAGCGCCACCTCGACTGGCTCACGCGATCGATCACCGCATCTGTGGTCGATCGCGTTTTGCTGCGTCTTGCTTCGTCCCGCGACCACAGCGGGAGGGAGCCTGACCAGTGTGCTCACTTAGCACATGCCTCTGCGCACTGATGGACCGCAACGCGCGAGCAGCCCGCTGTCGAGCGATTATCAATCACAACAGAACAATCCTTCCAGTCTTTCCCGGATTATCGAAGCCGGCCGCCTAATGCATGTTGATCCGGCAAGCGAGAGAACACGCCGATGACCACGCTCCAACCGACAGCCAATGCTGCAGCCCTCACCGCCCCCGCAGCGCCAGCGGCGCCCTCGGTCTCCGCCAAAACCTGGATCGCGGTGATCGGCGCCAATCTCGGCGCGTTCATGGCGGTGCTCAACATCCAGATCGTCAACGCCTCGCTCGCCGACGTGCAGGGCGCGATCGGCGCGGGGATCGACGACGGCGGCTGGATCTCGACCTCGTATCTGATCGCCGAGATCGTGGTGATCCCGCTCTCCGGCTGGCTTGCGCAGGTGTTCTCGGTGCGCATCTATCTGCTCACCAACGCATTCCTGTTCCTGGTGTTCTCCGGCGCCTGCGCGCTGGCGCATGACCTGCCGCAGATGATCGCGCTGCGTGCCGTCCAAGGTTTCACCGGCGGCGTGCTGATCCCGATGGCGTTCACGCTGATCATCACGCTGTTACCGAAGGCCAAGCAGCCGGTCGGGCTCGCGCTGTTCGCCTTGTCGGCGACATTCGCGCCCGCGATCGGCCCGACCATCGGCGGCTATCTCACCGAGAACTGGGGCTGGCAGTACATCTTCTATGTCAACCTAGTGCCGGGCGCGATCATGATCGGCATGTTGTACGTCTCGCTCGACCCGAGCCCGATGAAGCTGTCGCTGATCCGCCAGGGCGACTGGCTCGGCATCATCACCATGGCGATCGGCCTTGCCGCGCTGCAGACCGTGCTGGAGGAAGGCAACAAGGACGACTGGTTCGGCTCGCCCTTCATCGTCCGCCTGTCGGTGATCGCGGCCGTGGCGCTGGTCGCCTTCCTGATCGTCGAATTCACCGTGGAGAAGCCGCTGCTCAATCTGCGGCTGCTCGCCCGCCGCAATTTCGGCTTCGGCATGCTGGCCAACTTCCTGCTCGGCATCGCGCTGTACGGTTCGGTGTTCATCCTGCCGCAGTATCTGTCGCGCATCCAGGGCTACAACGCCGAGCAGATCGGCATGGTGCTGGCGTGGACCGGGCTGCCGCAGCTGGTGCTGATCCCGCTGGTGCCGCGGCTGATGCAACGCTTCGACTCCCGCATCATCATCAGCATCGGCTTCGCGCT
>CALRXG020000067.1:0-18661 GCA_943372075.1 Bordetella parapertussis
ATTGTCGAGGATGCCCTGCATCTCCGGATAGATCCGCGGGTTCACCCAAGGCCCCTCGACCATTACGGGGATGCCGAGGCCGACCGGGTTGCCGGCGCGGCCCTGCCCCTCGGTGGTCATCACCAGCTGCGGCTCGACCCGGAACCCGATCTGGCGGGTGTTGAGATCGACGGTGCCGACCCCGGTCATCTTCACCAGCGGGCCGATCAGATTGAGGTCGGTGGTGACGGCCTGGCCCTTGTCGACCTTGAACGAGGCTGCGAGCTGGCTGAGGTCGGTCGACAGCTCCTCACCCTGCTGCCAGCCCGACAAGGTGCCGGTGGTGAGGTTGCGGATCATCTGCGCGACGTTGAGGCCGATGATCTTGCCGTCCTGGAACACGATGAAGGCGGTGCCGGCGAGATTGCCGACGATGGTGCGCTCGCTGTTGCCTTGCGAGGTCAGCGCGATCTTGGCCTGCATCCTGCCGTCGAGCTTGTCGAACTCGGCAATGCTCTTCAGCACCGGCAGCGCGCGCACGCCGGCGAGATCGAGCCGCAGCGCGTAGCTCGGGGTCGCGCTGCGCACGTCGATGCTGACGTCGCCGTTGGCGGTGCCCTCATAGGCGCCGAGATTGCCGAGCTTGCCCTTCAGCACGCCGCTGTCGATCGTGGCGTCGATCGCCGCCTGCGCGAAGCGGCCGTCGCCGATCACGAGCTCGGCGGTCGAGATGCGCGCCTGCGCGTCGACATAGTTGAGCCCGCTGAGATCGATCGAGGCATTGCTCCAGGTGTTGGTGCCCAATGGCTGCGTCGCGCCGGACTGGCCCGGCGTCAACGTCAGTGAAATGCGCTGGAAGTCGAGATCGAGCTTCACCAGCGGCTTGTTGCTGGCGAAATCGACCGAGGCCCAGCCGGTGAAGCCGCCGTCGCCGAGCGTGCCGGAAACGCCGTTGAACATCACAACCGTGCCGTTCAGGCGCACTTCGGCATTCGCCTTGATCGCCGCGGGCAACAGGCCGGGTGCATCGATGTTGAATTCGGCGGGTACGCTCTGGCGCTCCAGCGGCGCTTGCGGCGCGGTCGCGCGGATCTCGAATTTCAGCGGCTTGTCGCCGGTGCGCGCGTTGCCGGTGAGGACGATCCTGCGGTCGTCGCCAATGGTTGCATCGGCGTTGAGCGTCTCGATCCGGTTCTCGACCCGGTCGCGTACATTCGAGAACACGACGGTGCCGCTGGTGACGCTGACATGCCGGATCGTGATGCCGCTGTTGTCGGACCCGGACGCCTTCGCCGGCGGATTGTGGTCGCGGGTGCGCTCGCGCTGCAGCGGCAGGTTGATCACCGGCCTGATGATGGCGAGGTCGGTGATCTCGGGCCGCCCCGACCACAGGCTCGACAGCGTCATCTCGGCCTCGACCCGGCCGGCCGCGAACCGGTTGTTGGCCTCGCGCTCCCGCGGGTCCTGCAACACGACATCGTTCAGCGTGAGGGTGACCGTCGGCCAGAGGGCGACCTTGGCGCCGCCATTGATGGTGAGCTGGTAGCCGGTCTCGCGCTCGACCCGTTCGGTGATGGCAGATGTGAGGAAGGAAGACGGGATCCCGATCGCGGCCGCCAGGGCGATGATCGCGACCACGGCAGCGACGGCGGCCCCGGCGAATTTCAGTGCTCTCATGTCGTCGTTCCCGGCCGGGCAGTCAGCGTCAGATCGGTCCGGCCGCGGAAAATCCCGGCCGATCGCACGAGATTATCCCGCAAACGGGACCTCGCTCCAATGATCGGAAAAATAATCCGCTACCAGCATGAACTTATGTGACCTCAGACACACTCCCATGAGGGTGATTTTTGCTAACCGGGCGTCGGGGACTGCTCGGATCGATTTGGAAGGCAGTACAATGAACAAACAGGCCGAATTTGCGGTCATTCTGAAGATGAACCCGATGTTCGCCGATCTCGGTGCGGACGAGTTGCAGCGGCTTTCGGGCCTCTGCCACACCCAGCAGCTCGCGGCCGGCGAGGTGCTGTTCCAGAAAGGCGATCCCGGCGACGCCCTGTTTGGGGTCCGCCGCGGCCAGGTCCGGATCGAGACCGGTGCTTCCGACGGCAGCCGGCTCACGCTGAACTTCATGGGATCCGGCGATCTGTTCGGCGAAGTCGCCGTCCTCGACGGCCAGGATCGCACCGCGGATGCGACCGCCGGCGAAGCCAGCGAATTGTTCGTGCTGCGACGGGACGACTTCCTCGGCTTCCTCGAACGCGAACCCAAGGTCGCGGTCCGCCTGATCGAATTGTTGTGCCAGCGCATCCGCTGGCAAAGCGAACGGATGGAAGAATCCGTGCTGCAACCCCTGCCGGTCCGCCTCGCGCGCCGGCTCTGCGCGCTGGCCGAGGATTTCGGTTCCGAGGTGCATATTTCGCAGGAACAGCTTGGCATCTTCGTCGGCGCGGCGCGGGAAAGCGTCAACCGGCAACTGCAGACCTGGCGCAGGGACGGCATCGTCGATCTGCAACGCGGACGGATCATGTTGCACAACATGACCAAGCTGACCGCGGTCGCACGCAACGACTGAACAGGCGCCTGCAACGCGCGCGCGAGGATCGCATCGCCTCGCGCGCTTTGCTTGCGGACATGGTTGTCGCGCTGCCTAAAAGACTTGCTTGCGGGAACAGCGCGGGATCGCTTTGATCATCGTGCCGGTCCTTGGGGTGACACCCAGCCTTGCTGGCCTCACGCCATCCACCTGCAAACCCCTGCGGCCATTCCCGTTGACCGCAGGGGTTTTGCGTTGCGCCGATGCGCGGCGCAAATGCGCCTATCTCAACACCACTTCGGGATCGGCCCAGCGCAGATACTGGCGCGGCGCAGCGCCAAGCTCGCGCTTGAACATCGCGGCGAAGGCGCTCGGGCTCTCATAGCCGACGTCGAGCGCGACGCCGGTGACGGCCTCGCCGGCGCCGAGCCGCGCCAGCGCTTCGAGCAAACGCACCCGTTGCCGCCAGGCCGCGAAGCTCTGCCCGGTCTCGCGGCGGAACAGCCGCGTCAATGTCCGCCGGCTGAGCTGGCAGCGATCGGCCCATTCGTCGAGCGTGAGATCGGAGCTCGGATCGACCAGCACCGCTTCGCAGATCGCGGCAAGCCGTGGATCGGGCGGCACCTGCACATGCAGCGCGACTTCGGGCATCCTGCCGATCTCGTCGAGCAGGAAATCGACCAGCCGGCCGTCGCGCCCGTCCGGGTCGTAACGGGTCGGCATATGAACGGCTTCTTCCATCAACGCCTCGACCAGCGCGGAGACCCTGATCAGGCGGCAGGTTGCCGGTGCATTCCGCACCCGATCGGGCGTGACGTAGATGGTCTGGATCTCGACCTCGCCCCATGCCCGCGATTGATGTGCAACGCCAGCCGGAATCCACAGGCCATGGCCGGGCGGCACGACGAAATGACCGCGCTCGGTCATCATCGAGGTCACGCCCGCGGTCTGCAGGATGAATTGGTCGCGCCGATGCGCGTGTCGCGCGCTGGTGCTTTCATTCGGATAGGAAGCCGCCATCGCCGCGAGCGGCCGTTCGACCTGTTGCAACTGGCCGGCATAATGCGCGGCAGCTACCGGACCGGACTGCTTGCGGCAGATGCGCAGGCTGGTCGTGTCATTTCGTCGCGCTGCGACTTTCAACTGTCGTGAGCTCCTGATCGATCGTCGTTTTCGCAGGGTGCTCATGCATCTTCCGGGCCAGTTGGCCCGATCGCGATGATTGTTGTCCCCATTCAGGTAGCGCGGGTTACCGCGTTTGGCAACAATGCCTCACCCCGCGACATTCGCCGAAATCGAATGCCAGACGCGCGGCGACGGAGAGGTCCGATGAACAGACGCGAATTCACCAAGGCGATGCTGGCCTGCGGTGCCGCCATCCCGTTCGGCATCACGCGGGCGACGGGGCAGACCCGCGGCGGGACGCTCAACACCATCATCCAGCCCGAGCCGCCGGTTCTGGTGACTGCGCTGAACCAGCAGCAGCCGACCCTGACGCTCGGCGGCAAGATCTATGAAGGCCTGCTGAAGTACGGCGCCGACCTCAAGCCGATGCCCGGCATGGCGCAGTCCTGGGAGATTTCGCCCGACGGCCTGACCTATACGTTCAAGCTGTTTCCCGGCATCACCTTCCACGACGGCAAGCCGATGACCTCGGAGGACGTCGTCTTCAGCTGCATGAAGCTGCTGGTGGAAACGCATCCCCGCGCGCGACAGAATTTTTCCCGCGTGGCGTCGGCCGAAGCTCCCGATCCGCTCACCGTCGTATTCAAGCTGAAGCAGCCGTTTGCGCCATTCATCGGCTGCTTTGATTGCACATCCGCGCCGATCGTGCCCAAGCACATCTATGACGGCACCGACTATCGCAAGAATCCGGAGAACGACAAGGCGATCGGCACCGGCCCGTTCAAGCTGAAGGAATGGGTGCGCGGCTCGCATGTGCACCTCGTCCGCCACGACGGCTATTATCGAAAGGACGAGCCTTATCTGGACGAGATCGTCTACCGGGTGATCCCGGATGCGGCGTCGCGGGCGCTCGCGCTCGAGAACGGCACGGTGCAACTGGTGCAGTGGTCGGACGTCGAGTTCTACGACGTGCAACGCTTCAAGGCGCAGAAGAACCTCGAATTCACCACCAAGGGCTACGAGTATTTCGCGCCGCATCAGTGGCTGGAGATGAATAACCGCATCGCGCCGATGAACGACAAGCGGTTCCGGCAGGCGGTGATGCACCTGATCGACCGCGAGGCGTTCAGCAAGCGGGTCTATTTCGGCAATGCCAAGGTCGCGACCGGCCCGATCTCGTCGAAGACGCGGTTCTACGATCCGAACGTGAAACGCTACGAGTTCTCGGTCGACAAAGCCAAGGCGCTGCTCGACGACATGGGCCTGAAGCCCGGCGCCAATGGCAAGCGGGCCGAGATCAAGTACATCGTGCCGCCCTATGGCGAATCCTATCAGCGCGCGGGCGAGTTCTTCCGCCAGAGCTTTGCGCGGGTCGGCATCGATCTCGTGCTGGTCGGCACCGACATGGCCGGCTGGGCCGAGAAGGTCGGCAACTGGGACTACGAGATGACCCAGAACCTGCTCTACCAGCTCGGTGACCCCGCGCTCGGCGTCGCCCGCACCTATGTCTCGTCGAACATCAAGAAGGGCATCCTGTTCTCGAACACCCAGGGCTATTCGAATCCCGAGGTCGACAAATTGTTCGACGAAGCCGCGGTCACGCTCGACGAAGCCAAGCGCCAGGAGCTCTACACCAAGGTGCAGCAGATCCTGGTCGAGGACGTGCCGGTGGCCTGGACCCTCGAGATCGAATATCCGATCATCTACGACAAGGCGTTCAAGAACATCGTGACGACGGGCATCGGCTCCCACGAAACCTTCGGGTCGGTCTACAAATCGTGACCCGGCTCGGGAGCGTAGCGGCGATCGGGCTCCAGGCGGTCAGCCGCATCGCACAGCTCGTCGCCGTGATCCTCGTCATCGCGACGTTCAACTTCGTGCTGGTGCGGGCCGCCCCCGGCGATCCGGCGCAGGTGATGGCCGGGCAATCCGGCGCCTCCGATCCGAAGCTGCTCGACGATCTGCGCAAGGAATACGGGCTCGACAAGCCGTATTTCGTGCAGCTCGTCAGCCATCTCGGCCGCGTCGTCAGGCTCGACCTCGGCTATTCCTATCGCCAGCACCGCCCGGTGGTCGACCTGATCCTCGAGCGGCTGCCGGCGACGCTGCTGCTGACGGTCACGGCGTTCTGCCTTGCGCTCCTGATCGGCACCGCGCTCGGCGCGCTGGCGGGGCTCGCGGCGGGCAGCGTGCTCGATACGGTGTTCACGGTGCTCTCGCTCGTGCTCTATGCGACGCCGGTGTTCTGGCTCGGCCTCATGCTGGTGCTGGTGTTCTCGGTGACGCTCGGCTGGCTGCCGCCGTTCGGCTACGAGACCATCAACGTCCAGCTCTCGCCGATCGAGCATGCGCTCGACATCATGAAGCATATGATCATGCCGGTCACCTCGCTGGCGGCGATCTATCTGGCGATCTATGCGCGGCTGATGCGCTCCTCGATCATCGAGGTCGCGCAGCAGGATTTCATCAAGACGGCGCGCGCCAAGGGCTTGTCCGGCACACGCATCGTGGTCGGTCACATGCTGCGCAACGCGCTGGTGCCGGTCGTCACCGTCGCCGGGATGCAGGCCGGGGCGCTGGTCGGCGGCGCCGTGGTGATCGAGACGGTGTTCGCCTGGCCCGGCCTCGGCCGCCTCACCTTCGAGGCGTTGCTGCAACGCGACTATCCGGTGCTGCTCGGCATCTTCCTGATCCTCTCGATCGTGGTGATCGCGCTCAATCTCCTGACCGACCTGGTCTACCGGCTGATCGATCCGCGCATGACCACGGGAGCGGCGTGATGGAGACGGTGCGCGCGTTCCTGCGTCATCCCAGCGGCATGATCGGCCTCGTCCTGCTGCTGGTCGTCGTCGTGGTGGCGATCATCGCGCCGATCGTGTTTCCGGTCTCGCCCTGGGAAATGGTCGGCGCGCCGTTCACGCCGCCCGGCGAGGACGGGCTGTGGCTCGGTGGCGATACGCTCGGCCGCGATGTCGCGGCGGGTGTGGCCTATGGCGCGCGGGTCTCGTTGCTGATCGGGATTGCCTCGGCGCTGGCGGCGATGGCGATCGGCGTCGTGGTCGGTGCGATCTCGGGCTATTTCGGCGGCAAGGTCGATCTGGTGCTGATGCGGATGACGGAGCTGTTCCAGACCATTCCGGCCTTCGTGCTGGCCATCCTGCTGGTCGCGACCTTCAATCCGTCGCTGCTCACCATCATCCTGACCATCGGGGCGGTGAGCTGGCCGCCGCTGGCGCGGCTGACGCGTGCCGAGTTCCTGCGGTTGCGGCATCGCGAGTTCGTCGAGGCGGCGATCTGCCAGGGCGAGCGCACCTGGCGCATCGTGCTCGGCCACATCCTGCCCAACGCGATCTCGCCGATCCTGGTCGTGACCTCGTTGACGGTCGCGACCGCGATCCTGCTGGAGAGCGCGTTGTCCTTCATGGGGCTCGGCGATCCCAATCTGATGTCGTGGGGCTTCATGATCGGCGCGGGCCGCACCGTGATCCGCAATGCGTGGTGGATGAGCGTGTTTCCCGGCCTTGCCATCCTCCTCACCGTTCTGGCGATCAATCTGTTCGGGGAGGGCCTGTCCGACGTCCTCAACCCGCGTGTATCGAGGCGCCGCTCATGAGCGAAACCGTGCAGAACAACGCGCCGGTGCTCGCGGTCGCAAATCTCTCGATCGCGCTTCCCGAGGGCGGCGACCGGCCGTTCGCGGTCGAGAACGTGTCGTTCGAGATCAAGCCGAACGAGGTCGTCTGCCTGGTCGGCGAATCCGGTTCCGGCAAGTCGATGATTGCGCACGCGGTGCTGCAGCTGTTGCCGCGCGGCGTCGACATCGCATCCGGTGCCGTGACGGTCGCGGGCCAGGATCCGTCGAATCTCGATCGCCGTGCTCTGCGCAATTTGCGCGGCGGCAATGCCGCGATGATTTTCCAAGAGCCGCTGTCCTCGCTCAATCCGCTGAAGCGGGTCGGCAAGCAGATCGAGGAGATGATCCTGGCTCACCAGCGGCCTGCGCCCACGCCGGCCGAGCTGCATGAGCGCGTGCAGACGCTGCTGACCCAGGTCGGACTGCCGAACCCGCTTCTGCTGGAGAAGAGTTATCCGTTCGAGCTCTCCGGCGGGCAGCGCCAGCGGGTGATGATCGCGATGGCGATGGCCAACCGGCCCGCGCTCTTGATCGCGGACGAGCCGACCACGGCGCTCGACGTCACGACCCAGCGTCAGATCCTGCGCCTGATCGACGATCTCCGGCGCGAGCGCGGTATGGGCGTGCTGCTGATCACCCATGATTTCGGTGTCGTCGCCGACGTCGCCGATCGTGTCGTGGTGCTGCGCCACGGCAAGGTGGTCGAGCAGGGCACGGTTGACGAGGTGCTGCGCAATCCGCAGGCGGCCTATACCCGCGAATTGATCGATGCGGTGCCGAAGGCACGCCTGGCCGACATCCAGGCTGCTATTGTGCGCCCCGAGCCGCTGCTCGAAGTCGTCGGCCTGCAAAAGACCTTCCGGGTCAAGCGCGGTTGGTTGCAGCCGCCGCGCGAGGTGGTTGCCGCCGATGGCATCTCGCTGACCCTGCACGAGGGCGAGACGCTGGCGGTGGTCGGCGAATCCGGTTCCGGAAAATCGACGCTCGGGCGCATGGTCATGCGGCTGACCGAACCGGATGCCGGCGCCATCCGTTTTGGCGGCGCAGATCTGCGGCAGTTGCGCGGCGAAGCGCTGCGCCAGGCGCGGCGCCAGCTCCAGATCGTGTTCCAGGATCCGTTTGCCAGTCTCGATCCGCGGCAGAAGATCGGCGATGCGATTGCGCGCGGCCCGATGGCCTATGGCACCTCGCGCGGCGCGGCGACGGAGCAGGCCAAGAAGCTGCTGCTGCGGGTCGGGCTGTCGGAGGCCGCGGCGGATCGCTACCCGCACGAATTCTCCGGCGGCCAGCGCCAGCGCATCTGCATCGCGCGGGCACTGGCGCTCAAGCCGCGGGTCCTGATCGCCGACGAGGCGGTGTCGGCGCTCGACGTCTCGGTGCAGGCCCAAGTGCTGGCGCTGCTCGCCGAGCTGCGGCGGGAGATGCGGCTGGCGATGATCTTCATCACCCATGATCTGCGGATCGCCGCCGAGATCGCCGACCGCGTCATCGTGCTGCAGAAGGGGCGGATCGTCGAGGAAGGCACTACCGCCGAGGTGTTCAGCGCGCCGCGCCAGGCCTATACCCGCGACCTGCTCGAGGCGATCCCGGGCCGCGACTTCTTCGACCAGCCGGGCTTTGCGGCGGATGCGGGCCATGCATCGAGGATCGCCTCAGGCGCCAACGCGGTATAGACTAACAACAAAGGGAGGTTCGCTATGGGTCACGAGGGCGCAGGCGGCAAGCCGCAGGTCAAATCGCAGGAGGATCTTCGCGGGCATTTCGGGCAAGTCAGCCCGCTCGCGGAGAAGAAGGTGCTCAAGCATCTCGACAAGTTCTGCCGCGACTTCATCGCGCTGTCGCCGTTTCTGGTGATCGCCTCCAGCGACGGCAACGGCCATGCCGACGCCAGCCCGCGCGGAGATGCGCCGGGCTTCGTCTCGGTGCTCGACGACACAACGCTGCTGATCCCGGACCGGCGCGGCAACAACCGGGTCGATACGTTCGGCAACATCATCGCCTCACCCGGGGTCGGTTTGATCTTCATGGTGCCGGGCATCAACGAGACGCTGCGCATCAACGGGCGAGCGGAGATTTCGCAGGAGCCGGATCTCTTGACCCCGCTGACGGTGCAGAACGTGACGCCGATCATCGGCCTTAAGGTGCATGTCCATGAGACCTATTTCCATTGCGGCAAGGCGCTGATGCGCTCAAAGCTCTGGAACCCGGCGGCGCAGGTCGAACGCCACAGCTTCCCGACGCTCGGTCGTATCATCGCCGAGCAGACTGCCGCGATCGAGGTCGAGGTTGCCGAGAAGGCGATGGAAGAGGCGTATCGGACGCGGCTGTACTGACTGGCGCGCTAGCCAGAGGTGATGTGCTTCAGGAGTGCCGTATCGCCGAACTCGACCAGTTCGGCGATCTTGCCATCTTCGATCCTGAAGAGATCAAGGACCTCCGTCGTGACGGTGACGTCCTTCGGAATGAAGCGAACCGTGATGGTCGAGTGTACAGCGGCGCGGTCGCCGTCGATCAGAAAGCTCGTGATCTTGCGATCCACAAACTGGAACGCCGTGATGAAGTCTGCCAGCGCCTGCCTGACATTCGTGTGTCCCTCAACGGCGCCCGTCAGAGAAAGTGCCTCTTT
The DNA here is from genome assembly GCA_943372075.1 of Bordetella parapertussis. Classification (GTDB taxonomy): domain Bacteria; phylum Pseudomonadota; class Alphaproteobacteria; order Rhizobiales; family Xanthobacteraceae; genus Bradyrhizobium. Next base: position 9,898 of record CALRXG020000067.1, read on the forward strand.
GTCCCCGACCAGTTCGAAGCTCGCGCCGGGACCAAATGCCTTCATCAACTCATCGATGTCGCCCCTGTTGCGAGCGGCATAAGCCTCAGTGATCACGCGATGGATTGCTTCGCGGTCTGTCATAGGAGTCCTCCTCTCCGGTCTGAAGGCCAGCTACTCTACCATGCCGGGAGTGTGGCTGGCTCGCAACTTTCGGGACGAGGCCTGATTTATTCCGCCGCGGGAGAGATCACGCTTGGCGGTCCAGGCGGTCGCTTGCTCTGGTCATCCTGATGATCGACCGGCGTCAGTTCGTGGTCGGCATGCGAGACGATCAGCCGCTTGCCGAAGCGCCAGATCAGGGCGCCGATGTCGTCCATCACCATGAACATCGCCGGCACGAACACCAGCGACAGCACGGTCGAAAAGATCAGGCCGCCGATGACGGCGAGCGCCATCGGCGAGCGGAACTCGCCGCCGGCGCCGAATGCCAGCGCTGACGGCATCATGCCGGCGGCCATCGCGATCGTGGTCATCACGATCGGGCGGGCGCGCTTCATGCCGGCATCGATCATCGCCTCCTCGCGCGGCTTGCCGTCGCGGATCGCCTCGACCGCGAACTCCACCAGCATGATGGCGTTCTTGGTGACGATGCCCATCAGCATCAGGATGCCGATCCACACCGGCGTGGTGAGCTGCTTGCCGGTGAGCAGCAGCGCCGCGATCGCGCCGCCGATCGAGAGCGGCAGCGAGAACAGGATGGTGATCGGCTGCAGGAAGGTGCCGAACAGCAGCACCAGCACGGCATAGACCATCATCAGGCCGGCGGTGATCGCGGTGGCAAAGCCGTCGGACAGCTCGGCCAGGCTCTCGGCATCGCCGGACGGGCTGACCTTGACGCCCTTCGGCAAACTCTTCATGACCGGCAGGTCGTAGATCAGCTTGGTGGCGTCGCCGAGCGCGGCATTGCCGACGAGGTCTGCGGCGACGGTGGCCTGCCGCTCACGGTCGTAGCGATTGATGCTGGTCGGGCCCTGGTCGAGCTGGATGTCGGCGACGACGGAGAGCGGCACGCCGCCGCGTTCGCCGCGCTGGCCGAGCGGCACGCGCAGCTGTTCCAGCATCTGCAAATCGCTGCGCGCATTGTCCTCGAGCTGGACCCGGATCGGCACCTGGCGATCGCCGGCGTCGAATTTCGCCAGCGCCGGACCGACGTCGCCGATGGTGGCGACGCGGATGGTCTGCGACAGGCTCTCGGTCGAGACGCCGAGCCGCGCCGCGAGCTCGGCGCGCGGACGGATGCGCAATTCAGGCCGGTCGAGCGCGGTTTCCGAGATCACATTGGCGATGATCGGGATCCGCTTCATCTGGGTCGCCAGTTCGCTCGCGACGTTGTTGACGATGTTGCTGTCGGTACCCGTGACCACAAGCGAAATCGCGCGCAAGCCGTTCTCGTCGAGGAACCAGAACCTGATGTCGGGGACGTTGTCGAGCTCCTTGCCGATCGCCAATTCGAGCTCGCGCTGGGTGATCTTGCGATCGGCCTTCGGCGTGTAGTTGATGATCAGGGCGGCGCGGCGCACCTCCTGGATGCCCGGTGGCACGCGGCCGCCGTCGACGAACACGCTCCTCACCTCCGGCCGCTTGCGCAGGCGTGCCACGATCTCCTCGGTGACCTTCTCGGTGTAGGCAAGCTGCGAACCGGGCGGCAGCTCCATCGCCAGCAGCGAGCGCGCGGTGTCTTGCGCCGGCAGGAAGCCCTGCGGCAGCAGCGTGATGCTCCAGATCGACGCCGCGAAGATCCCGAAGCCAACCAGCACGGTGATGTAGTGATGCTTCACCGACCAGGCGACGAGGCCGTGATAGCTGCGCAGGATGCGGCCGGGCGGCGGATCGTCGTGGTCGTGATGCTTGAGGAAATAGGCGGCCAGCATCGGCGTCACGAAGCGCGCGGCGAGGAGCGAGAAGAACACCTGCACTGACACCGTGATGCCGAATTGCTTGAAGAACTGCCCGGCGATCCCCGACATGAAGCTTGCGGGTGCAAAGATCGCGATGATGGTGAGCGAGATCGCGATCACCGCGAGGCCGATCTCGTCGGCGGCTTCGAGCGCGGCGCGGTAGGGCGTCTTGCCCATCCGCATGTGGCGGACGATGTTCTCGATCTCGACGATGGCGTCGTCGACGAGAATGCCGGTCGATAGAGTGATGGCGAGGAACGATACCAGATTGAGCGAGAAACCGAGCAGGTCCATCGCCCAGAATGCCGGGAAGATCGACAGCGGCAGCGAGACCGCCGCGATGATGGTGGCCCTGATGTCGCGCAGGAACAGCAGCACAATGATGACGGCGAGGATCGCGCCCTCGAACAAGGTCGAGATCGCAGCCTCGTAATTGCCCTTGGTGAACTCGACCGAGGTGTCGATCAGCTTGAGGTCGACGTCGGGATAGGATGCCTTGAGCGCGTCGATCCGCTTCTGTACGGCGGCGGCGACGACGACGTCGCTGGCGCCCTTGGAGCGCTTGATGCCGAGCGCCACCACCGGCTCGCCGTTGAAGCGGGCGAAGGTGCGGCGGTCGGCGATGGTGTCGGTGACGGTGCCGAGATCGTCGAGCCGGATCTCGCCGCCGCCGAACAGCGGGATCATGGTGCCGGCGAGCTCGTTCAGCGTCTTGGCGCCGGCCAGCGTCCGGATCGCCTGGTCGTTCTTGCCGATCTCGGCGCGGCCGCCGGCGACGTCGACATTGGTGCCGCGCAGGATCTGGCTGACATTGACGGCGGTGAGCCCGACCGCCTGCAATTTGTCGGGATCGAGCGAGACCAGGATCTCGCGCTCGACGCCGCCGATGCGCTCGACCTGGGCGACGCCGCGCACGCCCTGTAGCGCGCGCTTGACCACGTCGTCGACGAAATAGGAGAGCTGCTCCGGCGTCTTGCCGGGCGAGATCGCGGCATAGGTCACGATCGGCAGGCCGATCACATCGACGCGCTGGATCAGCGGCTCGGTGACGTTCTGCGGCAGGTTGGCGCGGACGCGCGTGACCGCGTCCTTGACGTCGTTGAGCGCGCGGTCGGTGTTGGTCTCGAGCGCGAACTGGATCGTGGTCACCGACAGCCCGTCGGTGATCGAGGACGAGATGTGGCGCACGCCCTCGACGCCGGAGACGCCGTCCTCGATCGTCTTGGTGACCTGCGATTCGAGCTCGGAAGGCGCCGCGCCGAATTGCGAGACCGCGACCGAGATCACCGGAATGTCGGCGCTCGGCAGCCGCGTCACCGCGAGCTTGGTGAAGGAGACCCAGCCCAGCACGAGCAGGATGATCGAGAAGACGATCGAGGGAAGCGGGTTCCGGATCGACCAAGCCGAGATGTTCAAAGCCATTAGCGTGCCCGATTTACCGTGATCGCGTGCGATCGAGTTCGTCGGCGAACATGGTCTTGATCTGGTCGCCGTCGTGCAGCGAAGTGCCAGCGTCGGCCACGACGATTTCGCCGACGTCGAGGCCTTCAAGGATTTCGGTCGAGGTGTCGGAGGTCAGCCCGACCCGCACCCTGCGGGTCTCGACGGTGTTGTCCTTCACGACCTGCAGGGTCAGACGGTCGATCGCGGTGCGCGGCACGGCGACGCCGCAGGAGCGCTTGGCGTCGATATTGGCGCGGGCGAACATGCCGACCTTCAGCGTCGGATTGTTGTTGATGGTGATGCGGACGTGGCCGAGCTGGGTGGTGCGGTCGATCTGCGGCGAGATCTGGCGGACCTTGCCGACCATGTCGGGCGCATCGTCGCGGCTGATCCGCACATTGGCGCCGGGATTGAGCTTGAGGAGCTGGAAGCCCGGCACTTCGGCGTCGAGCTCGATCTCGTTGTTGATCGAGATCCTGAACATCGGCGGCGCCTGCGGCGAGGCCGGTGCGCCCGCCGCGGTGCGCACCTCAGTGACGAGCCCGGCCGCCGGCGCGCGCAGCACGATCGGCTTGGCGTTGCCCTGGGCAGCCTGCTGCGGCGGCGGGGTCAGCCGCGCCAGTTCCTGGTTCTCGGTCACGGTGTCGCCTTCGCGGACCAGCACGTCGGTGACCTTGGAGCCGTCCTGGTCGACATTCACCTGCGCCTCGCGGCGCGGCACGATGAAGCCGGTGACGCGGACCATGTCGGAGAAGCAGGCGTTGGTCGATTTCGTCACCACCACCAGCGCCTGGCCCGGGGTTTCCTTCTCCTCGGGATGGGAGCGGTGGTCGAACGCGTAATAGGCAGCCGCGAGGGCGACGAAGAACACGGTGCCGAGCGCGGGCTTGAGGTACTGGGAAAAATTCATCGCCGGATCAATCCAGAACTTGGCGTGTCAGAGCTCGTCGCGATTTGGGCACTCGCAGTCTCATCCCGCTCGTCACCTTTGTTGCTTGAGCATGCGGACACAGGCTCACCATTGTTCCCGATCGCGCTCTGACGTCATGTGAGGCGGGTCACTATACCCGCGGCTTCCGGGCGTCGCCAAAAGCAAATGCGCCCCGCCGGGGTGCGGGACGCATTGTAACGGCAAAAATACGGCACGCCACGCCATCAATTCGGGATCATTTGGAGGCAGTGGCCTTGTTTTCCATGTTCACCACCTGCACACGGCGGTTCACTTCGGACAATGGCTGGCTCGGGTCCTTCAGCTTGCTCTTGCCGTATCCGACGGTGACGAGGTCGGTGCCGTTGAGACCATATTTATCGACCAGATAGCGCTTGATGGCGTCGGCGCGCCGCTCGGAGAGGCCCTGATTGTACTCCTCGCCGCCGGCGGCGTCGGTGTGACCGGCGACCACGAAGGTCGAGCCCTTCAGATCTGGGTTGGTCAGGGCGCGACCGAGGGCCTGCACCGAGGGCATTGATTTGGCGCTGATATCGGCGGAGTTGTAGTCGAAGTTGATCTCGAGATCGATCTTCGGCTTGTCCTGCACGATGGTGGCGATTTCCTCGCGCTCGGCCGAGGACAGCGAGCGGGTGGCGCGACCGCGCACGCTCTGCACGAACTTGGCCTGGTCGGCGTTCAGCCCGGGCGAGGAGGTCTGCGGGCCGACCGAAAGACCACGGGTGAGCGGCTTCTTCTCGGGCGTCAGGGCCCTGAGGATCTGATCCTCGGTGACGTTGTCACCGGCGCGGGCGGCAGCCATGCCGAACGACAGCGCGGCGCCGATGGTCACCATTGACAGGATCGCGGCCTTTGCCGACGGCTTGAGCATTTTGGTCCCTCCTGCGCGGCCTCGCGCGGTTCCAATAACTTGGCAGATCAATCGCCGGCAACGCCGACCTGTACGCACCCTCTGATTAGTCGCGCCATTCGATCGGCGGTTCGAGCCGCGGGCAGGTTCCGGCCGGTTTGTCAGTGCACGCCGTAGTCGGCGAACTCCTTGACGATGTTCGGGTCCATCGCCTTGGCGTTGGCGATGTCGAGGTCGCCTTCCGCGATCGCGCCGTTGCGCTTCTTGGCGAGGCCGCGTCCATACAGCGACGACGTCAGCCGCGGGTTGATCTTCAGCGCGGCGTTGAAGTCGGCGATCGCGTTCTTGTTCTGCCCGCCCTTCAGGTTCATCAGCCCACGGCTGTCGAGCGCGTCGACGAAATTCGGGCGCAGCCGCAGCGCTTCGTTGCAGTCCTTCAGCGCCGCCGGCAGGTCGCCGAGCACGGTGCGGACCCAGCAGCGGTTGTTGTAGGCCTCGACATCCTTCGGGTTCAGCCGCAGCGAATTGGTGAAGTCCTTCACCGCGAGGTCGTAGGCGCCCTTGCTGGCATAGACCTGACCGCGGCGATATAGCGCGGCGGCGTCATCCGGGTTCTTGTCCAGCCGGTCGCTCAGGCTCTTGATGGTCGGATCATCGGCCAGCGAAGGCGAACTGCTCGGTGCCGGCGTCGGCTGGATCACCACCGGCGGCGGCGGCGCAGGTGGCGGCACGGCGATCTCGGGCGCCTTCGGTGGCGCTGGCGGCGGTGACGTGGTGGGGGCTGTCGCGACCGCCGGCTTCGGCGGCGCCGGCGTTGCCGCGGGCGGCGCTGGCGGAGGCGGAGCCGGCGGCGCTGTTGCGACCTCGGTCGACGGAGTTGCGCCAGGTGCCGGCGCGGCGCTTGGGGCTCCCGGTGCTCCGCTGGGCGTTCCCGGCGCGCCGCCCGGAATGAACGAGAAGTCCTCGGCCAGCGACGACGAGATCCACGGCACCTGTTCTTGGCGCGAGGCCCGGGTGACGCCGACGCGGGTGCGGTTCAGCGTTTCCTCCGCCATCAGGTCGGGGGTGCGGATCTCCTTCAGGAGTTCCCGCACGAACAGGCTGCGGTCGCTGCCATTGTCCGAGACAACGGACGACAGTGCGGCCGAATACATCACCAACGTACCGTTGGGTGCGATCACCGGCGCGAGGCCTGCCGAAAAGCTGCGGAAGCGGCGCTCGAACGGGTTGCGCCTGGAGGCATCGATCAGGGCGATCTTCACGCCGGCGCCGCGGCTGTTGATCTCGCCGAGCACGGTCTCGAGGCTAAAGCCGTCGCGGCGCACATCGGCCTCGGCCCAGATCTGGGCGTCGACGGGGATCATGTAGCTCTGCCGGTTCGACTGGATGCCGTAGCCGGAGAAGAAGATCAGGGCGACCGAGCCGGGCTTGATCTTGCCGTACAGCCGGTCGAAGGCCCGGCGCATGCCGTCGCCGGTGAGGTTTTCGCCGACCTCGACCGTGAAGCCATCGCGCTTCAGCTCATCGGCGACGTCGCGCGCGTCGTTGACCGGCTCCTTCAGCGGCGCGTCGGCGTCGGGATATTTGGCATTGCCGATGACCAGCGCGAAACGGTCGCCGGCGGCGAAGGACAGGGTCGGCGACGCGATTGAAAAAATCAGCGTGGCGAGCAAGGCAAGGCGGATTTTCATAATCGCGGCAAATCCAGATCGCGGCATTCCAATGGAAATGGCGCCGCTTCCAGCCTGCGCCTCGGGAAACCCTACTCTAGCGAAAATCCATTATCAAACCACGGCCAAACCCCCGTCAACGGCTTGCGGCAGCCTCGCTGATCGCGGTGACCGGGGCGAGACCGCAGTGCAACAGCATGCGGTCATGGCGGCCATCGCCGTCGCGCCATGGTGCCGGTTCCGGCGAGCCGATAATGTGATTGCTCTCACAGTGGCCCCTTCGCCCTGTCATGCGCTCGTCGCACTGCGCGCGGTTTGACCTTTGCGCAAGGCGATGGCTTTGTGTGCGGGACGGCAAGCCATTCAAAAGACGACCGCAAACAAGAGCGAACCGATGGGAAACGCCTACGAGATCTATGCCCTGCGCTATGCGACGATGTCGCCGCGCACGCCCCACCTCAATTTCCTGGTCCCCGATCCGCACGACACCACGGCGCAGGATCTGGATTACTTCGTCTGGCTGGTGCGTGGCCACGGCCGCGACATCCTGGTCGATACCGGCTTCAACGCCGAGGAGGCCAAGGCCCGCGCCCGCAAGCTGACGCTCAACCCGGTCGATGCGCTGGCCAATTTTGGCGTCAGCGCCGACGCGATCCGCGACGTCATCGTCACCCATCTGCATTATGACCATGCCGGCAATCTGGATCGCTTCCCGAACGCCAAATTCCATCTGCAGGAACGCGAGATGAGCTACGCGACCGGCCGCTGCATGTGCAACGGCATGCTGCGCCATCCGTTCTCCATCGAACACGTCACGCAGATGGTGCGCCACGTCTACGGCGAGCGGGTCACCTTCCATTCCGGCGACGGCGAGATCGCGCCCGGCGTCACCGTGCATCGGGTCGGCGGCCATTCCGATGGCCTGCAGGTGGTGCGGGTCGAGACCGCGCGCGGCCCCGTGGTGCTGGCGTCGGACGCCGCGCATTACTACGCGAACCTGCACAGGAAGAGCCCGTTCCCGATCGTCTACAATGTCGGCGACATGGCGCAGGGCTGGGAGACCGTCGAGCGGCTGGCCGGTCATCCCGACCGCTTCATCCCCGGTCACGATCCGATCGTCAGCGAGATCTATCCGCGCGCCAGCGACAAGGTCGATGTGTTCGCGCTGCATCTGGCGCCGTCGCGATCATTCGCGAAGTAGCCTCGCCGATCGGGCGGGACGCATCTGCAACACGTGAAGAAACGTCAAAGAAGAAGCGATATGACAGACTACGAGACTCTCGGATTCATCGGCCTCGGCGTGATGGGTGAGCCGATCTGCCGCAACCTGGTCAAGAAGAGCGGCAAGCGCGTCGTCGTGTTCGACCTCGCGGCCGAGCCGTTGCAACGGCTCCGCGATGACGGCGCCGAGGTGGCCTCCTCGGTCGCCGATGTCATCAGGCAGAGCGACGTGCTGTTCCTCTGCCTGCCGAGTGCCAAACACGTACGCGCCGTGTTCGAAGGCGACGGCATCTTGAAGAATGTGCGGAGCGGCCAAATCGTGGTCGATCTCGGTACGTCTTCGGTGAGCCAGACCCGCGATTTCGCCGGGCAGTTGCAGGCCAAGGGCGCGGCCTGGGCCGACGCGCCGATCGCGCGCACGCGGCAGGCGGCGCAGGACGGCACGCTCAGCGTGATGGTCGGCGCGGTGCCTGCGCTCTATGCCGCGATCGAGCCCTTGATCCGCTGCTTCGCCACTGACGTCACCAATTGCGGCGATGTCGGCGCCGGGCAGGTGACCAAGATTCTCAACAACATGGTGCTGTTCGAGACCGTGAATGCGCTGGCTGAAGCCGTCGCGGTGGCGAAGCACAATGGCGTCGACCCAAAGCTGCTGCTGGACACCCTGTCGAAGGGCTCCGCCGACAGCTTC
>CALRXG020000068.1:0-18632 GCA_943372075.1 Bordetella parapertussis
CGGCAAACTTACTAGAGCTGAACATTTCCATTTTCGTTCCAAGACGTTGCCCATTGGCAACGCCACAGAAAAGCCCCGTTTCAGGACCCAGCGATTCTGAGGATGTCGTTATACGTCGCGAACACCATCAGCATCAGAACCAAACCCAGTCCGATTCGGAAACCCACTTCCTGCGTCCGCTCCGAGAGCGGACGGCCACGCAGCGCTTCGGCGCTGTAAAACAGCAGGTGGCCGCCGTCCAAAAGCGGGATCGGGAACAGATTCAGCAGCCCGATCGAGACCGACAGGATGGCACACAGATTGACAACGAACTGAAAACCCGCGCTCGCGGCCTGCCCGGACAGCTTCGCGATTCCAATGACGCCGCTCACCTCTCCCGGATTACCGGTTCCGACGAACAGCGACCCCAGGAACTTGAACGTGCTGGAAATGATGTACCAGACCTGCTCGACCCCGATCTTCAGGGCTTCCAGGACACCGACCGGCGCGCTGGTCGCCTCACCGACCTGAGCCTTATGCTCGATCCCGAGCACGCCGATCTTGTGCGCGTTGCCGAAGGGATCCTTGACCTCCCTGAGCGCCGGCGTCGCCTTGAGCGCGACGATCGCGCCATCCCGCTTCACCTTGAACTCAAGCTCTGAACCGGCATTCGATGCTACGATCCGCTGCATGTCGGCAAAGCTCTGGATCGCGCTGCCGTCGATCTCCATGACGACATCGCCGACTTTGAAACCGGCACTGGCGGCAACGCCTTCGACCACCAGACCATCGACCCGGGCAATCGTGCTCGGCTTGCCGTAGTACAGCGCCATCGCCGCGAAAATCAGCGCGCCGAGGATAAAATTCGCGATCGGGCCAGCAGCCACGATGGCGGTGCGCTTGCCGACCGACTTGTGATGGAAGCTGCCCTCGCGCTCTTCCGCCGTCATGGTGGAGAGCGCCTGGGTCGACGGCGTCGACGCCTCGCTGTCGTCGCCGAAGAACTTGACGTAGCCGCCGAGCGGGATCGCGGAGATCTTCCAGCGCGTGCCGTGCCGGTCGTTGAAGCCGGCGAGCTCCGGCCCGAAGCCGAGCGAGAACGTCAGCACCTTCACGCCAGCCCAGCGCGCGACCAGAAAGTGGCCAAGCTCGTGAAAGAAAACAACGATGGTCAGGACGAATAGAAAAGGAACGATATAACCGAGGAGCCCATGGCTCAACGCATTGATACTATGAAGAAAAAACTCGGGCATCCGACTTCCCCTCGACAAGAGCCAAAGGCTCCGTCCCCAACCCTCTAGGATGCCTTTAAGGCAATTTGAGGCAATAGGGCGGCAGCTTTATTTCGCGCGATATGGTCAACGGAAATCGCATCATCCGCCGAGTGCAGTGGTGGCTGATTCCCTGACCTGATCCAATCATCCATCGTCGCTTCGACCAGCCGCGCGATCGCGCCGAACTTGATCTTGCCGGCGATGAACGCTGCGACCGCGATCTCGTTCGCGGCATTGTACACCGTGGTCGCGCCGTGCCCGCGCCGCAGCGCCTCGTAAGCCAACCGCAGGCCCGGAAAGCGCTGGAAGTCCGGGACCTCGAAGGTGAGCTGCCCGATCTTGGCAAGGTCGAGCTTGGCTGACGGGCCGACGATACGCTCTGGCCAGCCCAGGCAATGCGCGATTGGAATCCGCATGTCCGGGGTGCCGAGCTGGGCCATCACCGAGCGGTCGGAGAACTCGACCATGCCGTGGATGATCGACTGCGGGTGCACCAGCACGTCGATCTCGTCGGGCGCAAGTGCGAACAGATAGGACGCTTCGATCACCTCGAGGCCCTTGTTCATCATCGATGCGGAATCGATGGTGATCTTCTGGCCCATGCTCCAGTTCGGATGCTTCAGCGCCTGTTCCAGCGTGGCCTGCTCGATGTCGGCAGGCGCCCAGGTGCGGAACGGTCCGCCGGACGCGGTGATGATCACCCGCACCAGCTCTTCGCGATTGCCCGAACCGAGCGCCTGGAACAGCGCATTGTGCTCGGAATCCGCCGGCAGGATGCAGGCGCCGGCCTTCTTGGCCCGCTCCATGAAAATGTCGCCGGCGCAGACCAGGCACTCCTTGTTGGCGAGCGCCACCGTGGCGCCGCGATCGACCGCGGCAAGCGCGGGCTTCAGCCCGGCCGCTCCGCTGACCGCCGCCATGACCCAATCGGCCGGACGTGCGGCCGCCTCGATGATGGCGCTCTCCCCGGCCCCGCATTCGATCCGGGTTCCAGCCAGTGCGTCCTTCAGCTCGGACAGTTTGCTGGCATCGGCAATGGCGGCGAACCGCGCGCCGAACTCCCTGGCAAGCTTGGCCAGCGCCTCGACATTGCTGTTCGCGGTCAGCGCCTCGACCTGGTAGCGGTCGCGCGCGCCACGCAGCAGATCCATGGTGCTGTCGCCGATCGAGCCGGTGGCACCGAGGACGGTCACGGTCCGCGCGGCGGATGCCGCCGCGGCCTTGTTGTTACGCAACGGAACTGCGCTCATCTCATCACCAAACCATAAGACCGCGCCCGACGCCATCGGCGCCGCCGCGGAGAAAGCCGAAAATCGCCGCCACAATGACGGCTGCGACAAATCCGTCCAGGCGGTCCAGCAGGCCGCCATGGCCGGGAATGATGTGGCTCGAATCCTTCACGCCGAACCGGCGCTTGACGGCGGATTCGAACAGGTCGCCGAGCTGAGATACCACCGACAATAGGGCACCAAGCAGCAGCAGCGGGCCAGTGGTGCCGATCTCGAAGGCGGCAAAGCCGGCCGCGACAAGCAGGCTCGCCACGAAGCCGCCGATCGCGCCCGCCCAGGTCTTCTTCGGGCTGACCCGCACCCAAAGCTTGGGACCGCCGATGCTGCGACCCGCGAAATAGCCGCCGATATCGGTGACCCACACGATCAGCAACACGAACATCAGGGCGGCAAAGCCCTTCACGACATCGAGCCGCAGCAGCACGGACGCGATCTCGGCAGCAGCGGCGTAGAACAATCCGGCGATCGCCCAATTGCGCCGCGCGCCCGACATCAGCACCACGACGACCGCACCGATGGCCAGCACGACCAGAGCCGCGTCCAGTCGACCGGCCATCAGGCAAAAACCGGCGAGCAGCAGCGCGAGCACACCCGGCACCATGGCGCGGAGTTCGCGCCCTTGTCCGGTGACCGCAAGCCATTCCGCGAACAATCCGACCGACACCAGCGTCACCAAGAGCGACCAGGCGACGCCACCCAGATAGGCCAGCCCGATCGCGACCGGCGCCAGCACCAGCGCCGCGACCACGCGCATCACGAGGTTGCGCGACCCCTGCTCGCTTGCTGCCGGCGGCAGCTCGTTTGCCGCCGGAGACTGTTCGCTTGCTGCCGCCGGCGCGGCTTCGCCCTCGCTCACGAGCCGGTTTTCGCGGCGAGGCCGCCGAACCGACGCTCGCGCTTGCCGTATTCCGCGATCGCGCCTTCGAGTGCCGCCTTGTCGAAATCCGGCCAGTGAATCGGCACGAACACCAGCTCGCTGTAGGCGGCCTGCCACATCAGGAAGTTCGACAGACGCTGCTCGCCGCTGGTGCGGATGATCAGATCCGGATCAGGAATGTCGGGCGCGTCGAGATATTGACCGAGCGTGTCGGCATCGATGGAGTTGGCGTCGCGCTTGCCGTCGGCGACCTCGCGCGCAAGCCGTCGCGCCGCGGCGGCGATCTCCGCCCGCGAACCGTAATTGAAAGCGACCACGAGGTTGAGCTTGTCGTTGTTGCGGGTCAGCTCCTCGGCCTCGCTGAGCAGCGCGCAGATGTCGGGATCGAGCCCGTCGCGCGCGCCGATCACGCGCACCCGCACGCCGTCACGATGCAGCGTCGCCAGATCGTTGCGGATGAAGCGCCGCAGCAGGCCGAACAGATCGCCGATCTCGCTCGCCGGCCGCGACCAGTTTTCCGAGCTGAACGAGAAGATCGTGAGATAGAGGATGCCGAGCTCATGGGCCGCACGGACCACGCGGCGGAGCGCCTCGACGCCGCGGCGATGGCCCTCGACGCGCGGCAGGCCGCGCGAAGCGGCCCAGCGCCCGTTGCCGTCCATGATGATCGCCACATGCAACGGACTGCCGGAGCGATCCGGTCCGTCAGTTGCTGGGGCGGCGGCGTTCGACATCGGCTGTTCCCGCGTGCGTCTCAGACCGTCAGGATTTCCTTTTCCTTGGCGGCAAGCAGCTGATCGATTTCGACGATCATGCCGTCGGTCGCCTTCTGCACTTCGTTCGACAGGCGCTCCTGGTCGTCCTCGGAGATCTCGTGATTCTTCTCGAGCTTCTTGATCACGTCGAGGCCATCGCGGCGCACGTGGCGGACCGCGACTTTCGCCGCCTCCGCGTATTTGTGCGCGACCTTGACGAGCTCCTTGCGGCGCTCCTCGTTGAGCTCGGGAATCCGCAGGCGCAGCACCTGGCCCTCGGTCGCCGGCGACAGGCCGAGGTTGGAATCGACGATCGCCTTTTCGACCGCCTTCACCATCGTCTTGTCCCAGACCTGCACCGAGAGCAGGCGCGGCTCGGGCACGCTGATGGTCGCAACCTGGTTGAGCGGCATATGCGAGCCGTAGGCCTCGACCTGAACCGGCTCCAGCATGGAGGCCGCGGCGCGGCCGGTACGCAGACCGCCGAGCTCGTGCTTGAGCGATTGTGTGGCGCCCTGCATGCGGCGCTTCACGTCGTTGATGTCAAAACCAGGTGCGGCCATGACGTTCTCCCTTTCATTAGAAACCGGCTGCCGAGCCCGGAGGCGCGATAATCAGCCGGCGACGACCGTGCCGTGTCCGGATCCGCGCAGAATCGCACCGATCGAACCGGGCTCCGCGATCGAGAACACGATGATAGGCAGCGATGTCTCGCGGGCAAGCGCGAAAGCGGTCGCGTCCATGACCTTGTAGCCGCCCTCGATCGCCTGCGAATGGGTCAGGCGGTCGAAGCGCTTGGCTTTGGGGTCCTTCTTCGGATCGGCGCTGTAGACGCCGTCGACATTGGTGGCTTTCAGCACCGCCTGCGCGCCGATCTCGGCTGCGCGCAGCACGGCGGTGGTATCGGTGGTGAAGAACGGATTGCCGGTTCCGCCGCCGAGCAGGACGATACGTCCCTCGGCGAGGTATTTGTGCGTCGCACTACGGGTGAACAGCTCGGAAATCTCCGGCATCACGAATGCCGACAAGGTCCGCGCCGGGGTCCCCTTGCGCTCGATCGCCGCCTCGAGCGCGAGGCAGTTCATCATGGTCGCGAGCATGCCCATGGTGTCGCCGGTCGGCCGCGACACGCCGCGCGAGGACACTTCGACGCCGCGGACGATGTTGCCGCCGCCGATGACGACCGCGACCTCGACGCCGAGCTTGCGGGCCGCGATCAGGTCGTCGGCGACGCGATCGACCGTCGGTTGATCGATACCGAAGCCATGAGAGCCGGCCAGATATTCGCCGGACAGCTTGATCACCACGCGACGATAGATCGGCTCGGCCATGATGCGATCACTTTCTTGTCCCGCGCAGGCAGGCCTCCGGCGTGTGCGCCGGACGCCTGCTGTCAGCGGTTACTTCTTGCCGCTGGCGGCCGCGACTTCGGCAGCGAAGTCGCTTTCCTGCTTCTCGATTCCCTCACCGAGAGCATAGTTCACAAAGCCGGCGATTTTGATCGGCCCGCCGACCTTACCCTCAGCTTCCTTCACCGCCTGGGCAACCGACTTGCCGCTGTCGTGGATGAAGGCCTGATCGAGGAGGCAGACCTCCTTGTAATAGGTCTTCAGGCCGGAATCGACGATCTTCTCGATGACGTTCTCCGGCTTGCCCTGCTGGCGGTACTTGTCGGCCAGCACGTCCTTCTCGCGCTTGACGGTCTCCGGATCGAGCCCGGCCGGGTCGAGCGCCAGCGGCTTCGCCGCCGCGACGTGCATCGCGAGCTGGCGGCCGAGCACTGCGAGTTCATCGGTCTTGCCGGTGGACTCCAGCGCCACGATCACGCCGATCTTGCCGGCGCCCTCGATCACGGCGTTGTGGACGTAGCTCGACACCACGCCCTTGCTCACCTCGAGCGAAGCGGCGCGGCGCAGCGACATGTTCTCGCCGATGGTCGCGATCGCATCCGAGATCGCCCGCTCCACCGTGAACTCGCCAACCTTGGCGGCCTTGATGGCCTCGACGTCGGAGCCGTGCTTCAGCGCGACCTGCGCGATCATCTTGACCAGGCCCTGGAACTGCTCGTTGCGCGCAACGAAGTCGGTCTCGGAATTGACCTCGACCAGCACGCCCTTGGTGCCCGAGGTCAGCGCGCCGATCAGGCCCTCGGCGGCGACGCGGCCGGCCTTCTTGGCGGCCTTGGAGAGGCCCTTCTTGCGCAGCCAATCCTGCGCAGCGGTCATGTCGCCGTCGGTCTCGGTCAGCGCCGCCTTGCAATCCATCATGCCCGCGCCGGTCGACTCGCGGAGTTCCTTGACCATCGCTGCGGAGATCGTTGCCATCGTTCAATGTCCTTCTTGCCTGTACGGAAAGCGCGGCGCCCGATGGCGCCGCCGTCGGCGACAGGGAAATCGTTGTTCGTGGAATAGAAGCGGCGGCCGGGAAAGACCCGGCCGCGCCGCGTAACTTTTATTCCGCTTCGGCGAGCGTCTTGGCCTGGGCGACCCAGGCGTCGGCACGGCTCGGCAGACCGACTTCTTCGCCGATCTTGTGCGCGGTGTCGTGGTCGAGCTCGGCGAGCTGCCAGTAGTGGAAGACGCCGAGGTCGTTGAGCTTCTTCTCGATCGCACCGGACACGCCGGTGAGCTTCTTGAGATTGTCGGCGGTGCCGCGCGGACCGGCGAGCCCCTGGAAGCCGGACGGCGCAGCCGCCGGAAGGTCTTCCTGGATCGGGGCGGCCGAGGCGCCGATATCGATGCCGGAATCGCCCTGGGCACGCGAGATGCCGTCGATGGCGGCGCGCGCCACGAGGTCGCAATACAGCGAGATCGCGCGGCCGGCGTCGTCATTGCCCGGCACCACGTAGGTGATGCCCTTGGGGTCCGAATTGGTGTCGACGATCGCGGCGACCGGGATGTTGAGCCGCTGGGCTTCCTGGATCGCGATGTCTTCCTTGTTGGTGTCGATCACGAAGATCATGTCGGGAAGACCGCCCATGTCCTTGATGCCGCCGAGCGAACGGTCGAGCTTGTCGCGCTCGCGCTGCAGCGTCAGCCGCTCCTTCTTGGTATAGGAGTTGGCTTCGCCGGACGACAGCACGTCGTCGAGATGACGCAGGCGCTTGATCGAGGCCGAGATCGTCTTCCAGTTGGTCAGCGTGCCGCCGAGCCAACGCGAATTGACGAAGTACTGCGCCGAGCGCTTGGCCGCATCGGCAACGCCGTCCTGCGCCGAGCGCTTGGTGCCGACGAACAGGATGCGGCCGCCCTTGGCGACAGTATCGCTGACCGCCTGCAGGGCACGGTGCAGCATCGGCACGGTCTGCGCGAGGTCGATGATGTGAATGTTATTGCGGGCGCCGAAGATGTAATCCTGCATCTTCGGGTTCCAGCGGTGGGCCTGGTGGCCAAAGTGAACGCCAGCTTCAAGCAACTGACGCATAGAAAAATCGGGCAGCGACATAGTGATAATTCTCCGGTTGGTTCCTCCGGAAACGTGTGAGCAGACGAGCCTTATGGCCCGGCTACCACCGGACGGCCTTTTGAGCCATGTTTCCGTGTGAGATGGCGCGCTATATAGCCTGATTTGCGCCAGAAGCAAGGAAATACAGCCGGTTCCACCGGCTGGACAGGCCCAAATCGTGCCGAAACGGCCCTGTTTGGCGGCCCCAGGGCTGTCGCAGGTAGGCGCGGCCAAAATATCGAAAACAACCCCATGCAAAGGAGCTGGCGGCGACCGGCGTTGGACAGGCCGCTTGACCCGTCGGGCAACTCACGGCTACATTTCCAATATTCCGAAATCGCGCAGGCAGGCGTCGCAGGCAAGTCCTTGTGCGATCGCCCTGCCCTATAGCGTCTGCACGTCGACCACACCCGCGACCGCCTTGATCGCGCCCGCGATCTGCGGCGAGACCTTGTAGCGGCCGGGCAGCTTCATCTCCACCTCGGTTTCGAGGTCGAGCATCATCACCAGCGAGACGTCGCCGTCGGATGCGCCGGCCGGCGGCGCAGCTGCCGGCGTGGGCTTGGCCGCCAGCGGCTTTGCAGCGCCGCCCGGCATGTTGAGGCGGCGGGCGATCGACTCCAGCGGCTTGGTGTCGCGCACGAAGATGCGCAGCCCCTTCTGGGTCTTGGCCGCGGCGTGATCGAGCGGCTCGGCGTGCAGCACCCTCGCCCGCACATCCTCGCCCTGCAGCTCGGCACCGAGCTGCAGCAACACGGCAGCGCCCGGCTCGAGCACGTCGCGGTACTGCGCGAGCCCATCGGAGAACAGCACCGCCTCGAAATGGCCGGTCGGGTCCGACAGGCCCATGATGCCCATCTTGTTGCCGGTCTTGGTGCGCCGCTCCATGCGCGACACCACCGTTGCCGCGACCTTGCCCGCGGTCGCGCCGGTCTTCACCGCGCGCGAGAACTCCGCCCAGGACTGCACCCGCAGCCGCTTCAGCGCGGTCGCGTAATCGTCGAGCGGATGGCCCGACAGGAAGAAGCCGATCGCATCATATTCACGCCGCAACCGGTCCGCCGGCAGCCAGGGCTCGACCTGCGGCAGGATGATGCTGGGCGCGTCCGGCGCGCTGCCGAACATGTCGTTCTGGCCCGAGGTCGCCGCCTCGTGGCTGCGCTGGCAGGCTGCGAGGATCGCATCGGCGCCGGCGAACACGCGCGCCCGGTTCGGATCGAGCGTGTCGAACGCGCCCGCCGCCGCAAGGCTCTCGATGATCCGCTTGTTGACCGCGCGCGGGCTGACCCGCGCAGCGAAATCGGCCAGCGACGTAAAGGCACCGCCCTTGTTGCGCTCGGCGATGATCTGCTCGACGGCCTGGATGCCGACGCCCTTCAGCGCGGCGAGCGCGTAGTAGATCGTATTCTCGCTGACCTCGAAGGTCGCACCCGAGCGATTGATGTTGGGCGCCTCGACCTTGATGCCGAGCCGCTGCGCCTCGGAGCGGAATTCGGACAGCTTGTCGGTATTGTTGAGTTCGAGCGTCATCGACGCCGCGAGGAATTCGACCGGATAATGCGCCTTCATGTAGGCGGTGTGGTAGGACACCAGCGCATAGGCCGCCGCGTGGCTCTTGTTGAAGCCGTAGTCGGCGAACTTGGCGAGCAGCTCGAAGATCGTCTCCGCCTGGCCCTTGCCCACGCCGTTCTTCATCGCGCCGGCGACGAAGATGTCGCGCTGCTTGTCCATCTCGGCGCGGATCTTCTTGCCCATCGCGCGACGCAGCAGGTCGGCCTGGCCGAGCGAGTAGCCCGCCATCTGCTGCGCGATCTGCATCACCTGTTCCTGATAGATGATGACGCCGAAGGTCTCCTTCAGGATCGGCTCGAGGATCGGATGCAGATATTCCGATTCCTCGTCGCCGTGCTTGCGCGCGCAATAGGTCGGGATGTTCGCCATCGGGCCCGGCCGATACAGCGCCACCAGCGCGATGATGTCCTCGAAGCGGTCCGGCCGCATGTCGATCAGCGCGCGCCGCATGCCCTGGCTTTCCACCTGGAACACGCCGACCACATCGCCCCGCGCGAGCATCTGGTAACTCGGCGCGTCGTCGATCGGCAGCGTGGCCAGGTCGACATCGACGTCGCGCTGCTTGAGCAGCTTCACCGCGACGTCGAGCACGGTCAGCGTCTTGAGGCCGAGGAAGTCGAACTTCACCAGCCCCGCAGGCTCGACCCACTTCATGTTGAACTGGGTGACCGGCATATCCGATTTCGGATCGCGGTACATCGGCACCAGCTCGCTCAGCGGCCGGTCACCGATCACGATACCAGCGGCGTGGGTCGAAGCGTGACGCGTGAGGCCTTCGAGGCGCTGCGCGATGTCGAACGCGCGCGCCACCACCGGATCCTCGTCGCGGAACGCCTGCAGCTTCGGCTCGCCCTCGATCGCCTGCGCCAGGGTCACGGGAGCCGCCGGATTCTGCGGCACCAGCTTGGTCAGCTTGTCGACCTGCCCGTAGGGCATCTGCAACACGCGCCCGACGTCGCGCAGCACGCCGCGCGCCTGCAAGGTACCGAAGGTGATGATCTGCGCCACCTGGTCGCGGCCATAGCGCTCCTGCACATACTGGATCACCTCGCCGCGGCGGTCCTGGCAGAAGTCGATGTCGAAGTCCGGCATCGAGACGCGCTCGGGATTGAGGAAGCGCTCGAACAGCAGCGCGAACCGCATCGGATCGAGGTCGGTGATGGTCAGCACCCAGGCGACCAGCGAGCCAGCGCCGGAGCCGCGGCCCGGTCCGACCGGGATGCCCTGCGCCTTGGCCCATTTGATGAAGTCCGACACGATCAGGAAGTAGCCCGCGTATTTCATGCGGGTGATGACGTCGAGCTCGAAGGCGAGACGCTTGCTGTAGTCCTCTTCGGTCATGCCCGGCGAAAGACCGTGCACCCGCAGGCGATTCGCGAGGCCCTCCTCGGCCTGGCGCTTCAGCTCGGCGGCCTCATCGGCGGCGGCATCGGAGCTGGCGGCGGCACCGACAGTGAAGAACGGCAGAATCGGCTTGCGGGTCTTCGGCCGAAACGAGCAGCGTTCGGCGATCTCGACCGTCGAGGCCAACGCCTCCGGGATGTCGGCGAACAGCACCGCCATTTCGGCGCGGGTCTTGAAGCGGTGATCCGGGGTCAATTGCTCGCGGTTGGTCTCGGCGATCAGGTGGCCGCCGGCGATGCACAGCAGCGCATCGTGCGATTCGTAGTCGTCGCTGCTGGCGAAATACGGCTCGTTGGTCGCAACCAGCGGCAGGCCCTTCGCATAGGCGAGATCAATCAGGCCACCCTCGGTGCGGCGTTCCTTCTCGATGCCGTGGCGTTGCAATTCGATGTACAGGCGGTCGCCGAACAGGCTGGCCAGACGTTCGCAGCGGGTGGTCGCCAACGCCGCCTGCTCGGCGCGCAGCGCCAGCGAGATCGGCCCGTCGGGACCGCCGGTCAGCGCGATCAGATCGTCGGCGGCATCGGTGAGCCAGTCGAGCTTGACGTGCGGCGTCTGGTTGACCGGCGTCTCCAGGAACGCCCGCGAGTTCAGCCGCATCAGGTTCTGGTATCCGCGCTCGCGCGCCGCCAGCAGCACGATTCGCGTTGGTCCGGTGGTCGCCAGGATGCTTCGCGTATTGGGGTCGACGTCGCCGAAATCGACAGCAACCTCGCAGCCGACGATCGGCTGGATGCCGTAGCCGGCCATCTTGTCGGAGAATTCCAGCGCCCCGAACATATTGTCGGTATCGGTCAGCGCCAGCGCCGGTTGGCGGTCGGCCTTCGCAAGCTCGCCGAGCTTGGCGATCTTGATCGAGCCCTTCAGCAGCGAATAGGCGGAATGGACGTGAAGGTGAACGAATCCGGCATTCGGCATGGCTGCTTACGGGGTCTCTTGAGGCAGGGATGGCGCGAGTGCCAAAGCCGGAGCTCGAAAGCGTCAGACCCGACTCGCGCCCTCATCGTGGCGCCTGCCCCCCGCCAAGTCCACGCCGAACGCGGCGTGGCGGCGGGTCGTCCGGCTTTTCCCCAGGGGGTGTTCAACCATCACGAAGGGTCAGCCCTGCCGCTGTCCCCGTGGGGATATCCTCAGAACTGGGTGATCAGCTGGGCCCATACCGCGATCATCCCGACGAACAGCGTGATCGATGCCAGCGCCGCAGCTTCCTGCACGAAAATCTTCAACATGGCCGCTCTCCCTGAACTGGAACGTATCCAGAACATTGTTCCTTTTTTGTTCTTGGAGTCAAGCTGCCCCGGCAAAGCGATCCGCGGCGATCAGGAGCGATGGTTAATCCGTACGGGCAATAAAAAACCCCGGGCCGAAGCCCGGGGTTTTCGATGTCGCTTGAATTAAGCGAGCGATCAGTAACGCGCGATGATCGGGCCACCGAACTTGTAGTTCAGACGGCCGAGGACCATGTCGGTGTCGCCACCGGTATAGAAGCCGGGAACCGCGACGCCGGTCGGGGTCACGAACGTTGCACCGTGGCTGTCCTCGAAGATGTGGTTGTACTCGACGCCGAGCGACCAGCCCTGCGAGAAGGCGAATTCGAGGCCAACACCAACGGTCGGGCTCCAACGGGTGTCGTAGCCGGTCGAGGACGCCAGCGCGCCGCCGGGGGCCAGGAACTGGTAGTTGCGATCGGTGACCGCAGCACCGCCCTTGGCGTACAGCAGGACGTTGTTCCAGGCGTAGCCGATCTGACCGGTGAACAGGCCGAACGCATCGGTCTTCGAGCGAACGGTGCCGCCCGGGACCAGCAGGTTGCCGGTGCTGCCCGAGAAGTCAGCCCAGTTGCCCTGAGCTTCCAGACCGAACACCCAGCCGCCAGCCTGCCAGCGGTAGCCGACCTGGCCACCGACGGTGCCGCCGTTGGCGTCGTAGCTGCCGGCCTGGCCGACGCCGCTCACGCCGCGGTTGTCATGGCTCTGGCCCCAACCACCGTTGATACCGATGTAGAAGCCGGTCCAATCATAAACAGCGGCAACCATGGGCGGCGGAGCCTTGGTGTAAGGGCGAGCCGCAAGGTCAGCCGCGGAAGCAGCCGTCGCGCTGAGCGCAATCATGCTGGCGGTGACAAGCAAAATCTTCTTCATTTTTCCCGTTCCAACTTTTTCTACAGGCCCCCAAGGCCGCGAGACACCGTCATAGCAGCCCTCGTCGGAATTGCTGTAACTTCGCTGCAACAGGAGGGCCCAAACGACTTCCCTCAAATTTGAAGTTAATACTGTATTACGGGCACTTCTTGGAACTTTTGCCACATAGCCGCCGCACAATTTTCACAATTCAAATCTGCGTGCACAAGCGCGCGAAAGATCGAGTTGACCGGAACCCGCTTGTCCGATTTGGATCGTCATCGGGACCGAAATTTTCGCGAGCCAAAGGAATGCACATGCGGACGATGATTCTTGCTGCGGCGTCTGTCGCCGCACTCGCCGGGCTCGGCGCAGCGCCCTCGTATGCGGTCGGCGTACGCTACCCGTTCTGCATTCAGGGCGACCGCTACCCCGGTCTCAGCACCTGCTCGTACCCGTCCTATCAGGCGTGTATGGCCACCGCGTCGGGCATCGGGCAGACCTGCGTCGCCAACCCGTATTATGCCGGCGACAACGATCCGCGTTCCTATCTTCACACGCGCGCGCGGGAGCGTGGCGACAGCTTCTTCGACCTGTTCATCCACTGACACAGCGGTTGCAGACAACCAAATTGCAGGCAACGCCGACGCGAATGTGAGTTGATGCACATTCGCTTGCGTCGCCTACTGGCGCGGCGTCGGCGCGTCCTCGCGGACGGCGGATTGACCAGAGGTTCCGATGCGCTTCCTGATTCTGGCCCTGCTCGCCGTCGGCACCGTCGCAAGCACGCCGGCAACCGCGCAGAAATACGATTCGACCTCGCCGGTCTGCAAAACCAACTATCGATGGGGCGGCGAGGATACCGACTGCGGCTACACGTCGCTGGCGCAGTGCCAGGCCTCGGCATCCGGCCTGTCCGCGGTGTGCATCAACAATCCCTATTACGCGGGGCCGCCGCTCGATCGGCGGCCGCACGCGTCCGGCAAACGATCGCACCGGGCCTATTGATACAAGGCTGTGAGAAGCCGGGCCGGCTTCACGCGACAAAGCTCTATTCGAGCTCGACGACCTGTCCGTTCGAAAGCGAGACCCGGCGATCCATCCGTGCGGCGAGATCGAGATTGTGGGTCGCGATCAGCATCGCGACCCGGGTCGCTTTGACGAGCTGCATCAACGCATTGAAGACGTGGTCGGCGGTGCCGGGATCGAGATTACCGGTCGGCTCGTCCGCGAGCAGCACCCGCGGAGCGTTGGCAACCGCGCGCGCGATCGCTACGCGTTGCTGCTCGCCGCCCGAGAGCTCGGCCGGACGATGGGTGATGCGGTCGCCGAGCCCGAGATAGGACAGGATCTCGGTCGACCGTTTCACGGTCTCGGAGCGCTTCAGCCCGCGAATCATCTGCGGCAGCATGACGTTCTCGAGCGCCGAGAACTCCGGCAGCAGCCGGTGCGACTGATAGACGAAGCCGATATCGGAGCGGCGAATCTGCGTGCGGTCGACATCGGACATCTGCGAGGTCGGCGTGCCCGCGACATAGACCTCGCCTTCGTCGGGGCTCTCCAGCAGGCCCGCGATATGCAGCAATGTCGACTTGCCCGATCCCGACGGCGCCACCAACGCCACCGACTGACCCGGCCATAGCGCCAGCTTGGCGCCGTTGAGGACCGTCAGCGTCGCTTCGCCCTGCCGGTATTCCCGCTTGATATCATGAAGATAGACGACCGGTACGTCTTCAGCCCCCTCAGCCATTCGTGCGCCTCACTCGTACCGGAGCGCATCGACCGGATCGAGGCGCGCGGCGCGCCACGACGGGTAGAGCGTCGCCAGGAAGGACAGCGTCAGCGCCATGATCAAGACGGCGAGCGTCTCGCCGAAGTCGACCTCGGCCGGCAGCTTCGAGAGGAAATACAACTCGGGCGAGAACAGCTCGGTGTTGGTCAGATATGACAGGAATTGCCGGATCGATTCGATGTTTAGGCAGATCAGCATGCCGACCGCAAAGCCGGTCAGCGTTCCGACCACGCCGATCGAGGCGCCGGTGATCAGGAATATCCGCATGATCGAGCCCTGCGAGGCGCCCATGGTGCGCAGGATCGCGATGTCCTGGCCCTTGTCCTTCACCAGCATGATCAGCCCCGAGACGATGTTGAGCGCCGCGACCAGCACGATCATGGTCAGGATCAGGAACATCACATTGCGTTCGACCTGCAGCGCGTTGAAGAAGGTCGAGTTGCGCTGCCGCCAGTCGACCAGGAAGACCGGCCGCCCGGCCGCCTCCGTCACCAGCTTTCGATAGGTGTCGATCTTGTCCGGATTGGTGGTGAACACCTCGATCGAGGACACATCGTTGTTGCGGTTGAAATAGGCCTGCGCTTCGGCCAGCGGCATGAACACGAAGGTCGAATCGTATTCCGACATGCCGATCTCGAACACTGCCGATATCCGGTAGGGCTTGATGCGCGGCGTGGTGCCCATCGGCGTCACCGCCCCCTTGGGCGAGACCAGCGTGATCATGTCGCCGGCATGCAGCGAGAGCTGATCGGCGAGGCGCCGGCCGATCGCAACGCCCTGCCCCTCGTCGAACCCTTCCAGCGTGCCCTGCTTGATGTTCTTGGCAATCGAGGTGAGGTTGTTGAGATCGTCGGCCCGGATGCCGCGGATGAAGACGCCGGCGGCGTTGAACGGCGAGGATCCGAGCCCCTGCCCGTCCACGACAGGCGCAGCGAGGCGGATGCCCTGAACCTGGCTGATGCGGTCGGCGACGTCCTTCCAGTCGGTCAGCGGCGATTCCAGCGGCTGTACCAGCAGGTGCCCGTTGAGGCCGAGGATCTTGTCCAGCAGTTCCTTGCGAAAGCCGTTCATGACCGCCATCACCACGATCAACGTGGCGACGCCGAGCATAATGCCGAGGAACGAAAAGCCGGCGATGACCGAGATGAAGCCTTCCTTGCGACGCGCGCGCAAATAGCGTCCGGACAGCAGCCATTCGAATGGCGCAAAAGGCGGGGTACGGACTGGCTCGCTCATGGTCTCATCCATCTCTCGATAATCCCATGATTCGGGCCAAATGTGGCCGGATTACCCCGCCGATCGCTCAGCGTGAATAAAGTTTAACCCGCGAGCTTCGCGACCACGTCGGCGGGGCTCATATTGTCGCGTGAACCGTCGCTGCGGCGCTTCACCTCGACCTTGCCCTCCGCGAGCCCCTTGGGGCCGACCAGAATCTGCCAGGGGATGCCGATCAGATCGGCCGCGGCGAACTTGGCGCCGGCGCGCTGATCGGTGTCGTCGTAGAGCACGTCGACACCCTTCGCCAGGAGATCGCGATAGAGCTGCTCGCAGGCGCCGTCGACCGCGGCGTCGCCCTGCTTGAGGTTGAGGATCGCGGCGCGGAACGGTGCAACCGCTTCGGGCCACTTGATGCCGGCGTCATCGTGACAGGCCTCGATGATCGCGCCGACCAGACGCGACACGCCGACGCCGTAGGAGCCGCCATGGATCGGCACGTCGACGCCGTCGGGCCCCGCCACCATCGCCTTCATGACGTCGGAATATTTGGTACCGAAATAGAAGATCTGGCCGACCTCGATGCCGCGGGTGTTCAGCCGCTTGGCCTCGGGCACTTCCTGCTCGAAGCGCGCCGCCTCGTGAACATCCTCGGTCGCAGCATAGACCGAGGTCCATTGCTTGATGATCGGCGTGAGGTCACCGTTGTAATCGACGTCCTCGCCCGGCACCGGCAGGTCCAGCACGTCGCGATTGATGAAGACGCCGGACTCGCCGGTCTCCGCGAGCACGATGAACTCATGGCTGAGGTCGCCGCCGATCGGCCCGGTCTCGGCCCGCATCGGGATCGCCTTCAGGCCCATCCGCGCGAAGGTGCGCAGATAAGCCACGAACATCTTGTTGTAGGAACGCCGCGCGCCGGCCTCGTCGAGGTCGAACGAATAAGCGTCCTTCATCAGGAATTCGCGACCGCGCATCACGCCGAAGCGCGGACGCTGCTCGTCACGGAACTTCCACTGGATGTGGTAGAGGTTGAGCGGCAGGTTCTTGTAGGACTTGATGTAGGAGCGGAAAATCTCCGTGATCATTTCCTCGTTGGTCGGTCCGTACAGCAGCTCGCGCTTGTGGCGATCGAGAATGCGCAGCATCTCCGGGCCATAGGCGTCGTAACGGCCGCTTTCCCGCCAGAGATCGGCAAGCTGCAATGTCGGCATCAACAGCTCGAGCGCGCCGGCACGGTCCTGCTCCTCGCGGACGATCTGCTCGATCTTCTTCAGCACCCGGAAGCCGAGCGGCAGCCAGGCATAGATGCCGGCCGCCTCCTGCCGCATCATGCCCGCGCGCAGCATCAGCCGATGCGAGACGATCTCCGCCTCTTTCGGATTTTCTTTCAGGATGGGCAGGAAAAACCGCGATAATCGCATGGCGTTACTCGGGAATCAGGAAAGCGTGGGAAGAGTTGCAGTGAAACCGGATCGGCTGTGAAAACACAAGGCCGCCGAATGAACAAAAGCCCTTCAAATCAGGCTATTTTCGGCCATTTGATCGAATTGCGTCCCGCCGGTGTCCCCGGCACGCGGACGCTGGCCTTACCTGACCTCGAAATCGTCTTCCAGTGTCACTTTCTTGAAATCGGTCACCAGGGCGTCGATCTGCATGTGCCAGCGGCCGGGGATCGTCAACGGCACCTTGCGCACGTGCCAATAGCCGTCGGGGCCAAGCGCGGCGCTGCGTTCCATCGGCTCAATGCCGCGATCCGGCAGGCTCAGCGTCAGCGTCGCCTCCTTGGCCGTGAACGGGCTGGCATCGCCGTTCATCAATTGCAGCACGAAGTCGTTCTGCCCGACCTTGCCCGGCGCGATCAGCACCTGGAACATCGCCGCATCGGTGTGGATGTGGACTGCGAGCGGAACGTCGGTCGACATCGCCAATACGCGCGGCGGCGGCGTGAAGCGCCATAACGCGACGAGGCCGAGGATGCCGATCATCAGCACGAATTCGAGCGCGATCGAGCGCTGCAACGGCCGTGTCCGGTGCAATTCGAGCGCGATCGCCGGCGTGAACACCAACCGGTTCAGCGCGGCGAGTCCGACCAGCAGCACCACCAGCACGATCTTGGCCAACAGGACATTGCCGTATCCGGTGTCGAACAGCGCACCGAAACTCTCGAGCTGGACGACGGCGAGCGCGACGCCCGACACGGCGATCAACGCCACCACCGGCACCGCGAGCGTCGAAAAGCGCCTCAGCACCCGCAACAGCGGCTCCTTGCGCTGCCAGGCCAGCACCGCCAGTGGCGCGAGCGCCCCCATCCAGAACGCCAGACCAACGCCGTGGATGAACAGCGCGGTCCGGGTCAACCATTGTGGCGAGGCCGTCGCGGCATGGCCGCTGACCGCAAGCGACAAGCCGACGCAGGCCATCGCAACCGCTGTGCTTACCAAGGCCGCGCCGAATGACGGGCTGCGCCAGGCGAGTGCCGCGATCAGCATCGCGCCGATTGCCAGCAGCAACGCTGGAAACAGGCTGGTGCCGGCGGCACTGGCCCATGCCGCCCAGGTCAGGATCCCCGTGAGTGGCAGGTTCAGCAGGTCGACGCCCTGCAGGCCAAGCGAGGCGACGGCGCCGACCAGGCCGATCGCCAGCGACCACATGATCAGCCGTCCACCCGCCGGTCCCTGCCCGATCCACGCGGCAAAGAACACGCCGCCGACCCCGGCAAACAGGCCCAGATAGAGCCCGAGCCGTGCCAGCCAGATCAGCGCATGGAGCACGCCGTCGCCGGAAGGCGCCGCCGAGCCGGTGACGAGACCGATCGAGAACAGCAGCGAACCCGCGACCGGATGGCCATCCTGCGACACCAGGCGATAGCTGACCACCTGCGTCCCCTGCGGCAGATCCGACGGCAGCG
>CALRXG020000069.1:0-18556 GCA_943372075.1 Bordetella parapertussis
CGCCAGCGTGCAGGTCTGGGACCTGCCGCTGCGGCTCTGGCACTGGGCGCTCGCCATCCTCGTCCTGATCGCATGGCTGACGCCCAACACCTATGACCGGCTGCACCGGATCGCGGGTTATGCCGTGATCGGGCTCTTGGCGTTCCGCCTGATCTGGGGCTTTGCCGGCACGCGCTATGCGCGTTTCGGCAGGCTCGTTGTCCGGCTGCGCGCTGCACCGCGCTTCATCTGGAATCTGCGCCGCGGCATCACCGGCCGCTATATCGGGCTCAATCCGGCGGGCACCGCGATGCTGGTGACGCTGCTGCTGTTGCTCGCGGTCTCCGCGATCACGGGCGCGATGGCGGTCACCGTGACCTTCTTCGGCGTCTGGTGGGTCGAGGATACCCACGCCTATGCCTCCGATGCGGTCATCATCCTGGTGGGGCTGCACGTGCTCGGCGTCGTCGTGGTCGGCCTGCTGCAGCGTCAGAACTTGGTGCGCGCGATGTTCACCGGACGCAAACGGCTGCGCAATCGCTGATGGCGAGTGGCTACTGCACCGGCGGATCGCCCGAGGTGCGCTTCTTGGCGAGGTCCATCTCAGTGACCGCGATCAGGATCTCGGCGCGGGTCTTCAGGTCGGGCGCCTCGAGCATCGCCTGCTTCTCGGCCGGACCATAGGGCGACATCATCGCCAGCGCGTTGACCAGCGCCTCGTTGGGCGCGGATTCGATGCCGTCCCAGTCGACCTTCAGATTGTTGGCCTCCAGGAAATCGGCGAGCACCTCGAGCAGCGCCTTGCGGTCGACGGCGTCTTCGCCCTTGCGCGCGGTGAAGTCGCCGGCGAACGAGAAGAAGTCGACCTTGCACTGCCGGTACGGGGTCTGCACGGTCAGCTCCTCGACCACCTTGAAGCGCGCGACGCCGGTCAGTTCGAGGATGTAGCGGCCGTCGCCGGATTCGGCGAGCTGGGTGATGCGGCCGACGCAGCCGATGCGGAACAGCACCGGCTTCGCCTCCTTGTGCGAATGCGCCACGTCGGGCTGGATCATTCCGATCAGGCGATGGCCGTCGCGCAGCGCGTCGTCGATCATCGCGAGATAGCGCGGCTCGAAGATGTTCAGCGGCATCTGGCCGCGCGGCAACAGCAGCGCGCCGGGCAACGGGAACACCGGGATCACCTCCGGCAGCTCGCCAGGCCCGCGATATTCGGCATTGATCGGCATTTGCGGTCCCGCTGCTGTGACGGGCGTACTTTACGAGAACAGGATGGTCGACAACCGCCTGCGCCCCTCGACGGTTGCTTCATCGGTGCCGCCCCACGCCTCGAAGAACTGCACCAGCTGCTTGCGCGCGCCGTCGTCGTTCCACTTGCGGTCGCGCTTGACGATGGCGAGCAGCTGCTCGGTCGCCTCAGCACGCTTGCCCATCGCATTGAGCGCGGTCGCGAGATCGAATCTGGCCTGATGGTCGAGCGGGTTTGCGGCGACTTTCTGTTCCAGCTCCGCGATCGGGCCGACCGACTGCGCCTGCTCGGCGAGGTCGAGCGCCGCCTGCACCGCCTTCACCGCGGCGTCGTTGCGCTTGGATTCCGGCACCATCGCAAGCGTCTGCTTGGCCTGCTCCACCGCACCTGACGTCAGGTAGCATTTGGCGAGGCCGGCCAGCGCGGCGATGTTGGTGGCGTCGTGCGCCAGCACCTCGGCATAGATCTGTGCGGCTGCTTCGGCGTCGCCCTCGGCCAGCACCGCGTCGGCCTCGGCCAGGATCTCGGCCAGATTGGGCTCGCCGGCAGCCGGCACGCCCTTGGTGACCTTGTCGATGAAGGCGTTGAGCTGGCTTTCCGGCACCGCGCCCATGAAACCGTCGGCAGGCTGGCCGTTGACGAAGGCGATCACGGCCGGGATCGACTGGATGCCCATCTGGCCTGGGATCTGCGGGTGGTCGTCGATGTTCATCTTGACCAGCTTGACCCGGCCCTTGGCGTTGCGGACCGCCTTTTCCAGCATCGGCGTGAGCTGGCGGCACGGACCGCACCAGGGCGCCCAGAAGTCGATCAGCACCGGCTGACGGCGCGATTCCTCGATGACGTCCTTGACGAAGGTCTGGGTCGTCGTCTCCTTGATCAGATCGGGCGCTGCCTGGGGCGTGGGGCCGCCCTGCTCCATTATCGTCACGTTGTCCTCGCCTGGTCTTCTGAGGTCAAAAATTATGGGGGCGTTCTAGCACGCTCCGCACGGCCGGTTCAGCCGTTCTGTTCAGGCTAGAGCATGATCCCGGAAAAGTGGGAACCGGTTTTCCGCAAGATCACGCCCAGTAAATGGCGGTCGGCCGGCAAATTTCAATCGCTGGCCGCCGGCCGGGTTCGATCGGCGACATCGGATTTCAGCGCCATCCCACGGGGTGGACCTCGGCTCGAATCGCCCGGAAAGAGATCGCTTTGCGGCTCGTTCCGGCGGAAGCGCGAAAAGAAATCCAGCGGGATAGTCGAATTCGGTCGATTCGGGGTCGATTTTTAAGGAAACCACGCGATTTCGTGAGTCCCGGACCGCGCTCTTGTGTTGCATTCGCAGACGGCTTTTGGCATAGGTCTGCCGTTGCCGGCGAGCGATCGCCGCCATTTCGGATGCGGGTGTAGCTCAGTGGTAGAGCACGACCTTGCCAAGGTCGGGGTCGAGGGTTCGAGCCCCTTCGCCCGCTCCAAACATCTCGCTGACCGAATATCTCGCTGACACAGCTGACAATCTGATGAAGGCCCGCCCGTCGAAGCGGGCTTTTTTGTTGTCCGGGCGCGGGTCGCGAACCCGGAGGCAAGATGCCGCGGGCCGCACGAGGGCCGATTCCGGCATTGAGCGTCAGATCGTGCATTCTCAAAACTGATAGGAATCTGTGGTTGTGTCGGCCGATCCACTCCCGGCCCGGCAAGCCACTGCAAAGAACTGAATGATCGGCTGGACGCCAGCTTCCCGATTGAACCGCCGCCTGGCCCGCGCTGGTGTTGCCGCGCTGGTCGTGCTCGGTGGCGGCTGGGCCGGTTCGCAGGTTTCAGCGCAGCAATTGCCGAGCGACTCGGCTTACGCTCCGGCGCCCAATTTCCTTGCCATGCCCGGCGTTGCGCCGGTGCCTGGCTTTGAGCCCGCCGAGCAGGAGCAACCGCGGCGGCGGGTCTATATCACGACGCGATCGGGCGGCGGCCGGCGCAACTTCTGCGTCAGGACCTGCGATGGCCGCTTCTTTCCGCTGCCGCAGGTGAGCGAGGCGGCGGATGTCATGGCCTGCGAGGCCGCCTGTCCCGCCGCCGAGGTGAAGCTGTATTCCGGCTCCGACATCGACAGCGCCCGAACCGAAGAGGGCGAGAGCTACAAGGCGCTGGCGAATGCATTCCGCTTCCAGCGCGAACTCGTGCCGCAATGCACGTGCAAGGCCAGCGCGTCGACCGGCCTGTCGCCGATCGCGATCGAGGACGACATGACGCTGCGGACCGGCGACATCGTCGCCGCCGATGACGGCTTCAAGATCGCGGCGATCTCCAGCGGGGCGCGGCGCAGCGTGCTGTTCAGGCCGCTGTCGAAAGCCAAGGCGCAAGCGCTCGGCCTCGCGCGCCTCTCGTCGCGTTAGCGGCGATTCCGAGCGTTAGCTTCGTTCGAATATTACGCCGCAGTGCAGAATGCCTTGTTATCAGGCAGCGCGTGCGGGAAAATTTCGTTTCAAATTTCGTCTCAACTTGTTTTGACGCAGCGCACACTGCTGCATGCGCTTTTCAGCGTCGATGGATGTGCTACCATTTTGCCGTCTGACCTACCTCTCAGACCGCGCCGACCATCATCTCTCAGGGCGTTCAAAACCAATAACAGGCAAGCTGCAACGGCTTGCATAGGGGAGTGACTCGATGAAATCAGCTTTCAGTCGATCAATACTTGCGCTCGCGGCGATCGCGCTGCTGGCGGGGAGCACCTTCGCCAATGCGCAGCAACAACCCGACAAGAACCGGGCGCTGAAGAAATACGAATCCGGCAACAAGGAATTCTGGACCCATCCGCCGGATGACTGGTTCCTCGGCGACGAGACCGAAGCGCAGAAGGGCCTCGCGCCACCGTCCGGTCCGCCCACCGGCGCCTCCGACGCCGAACTCGCCACCATGATGAAGAAGATCAAGCTGCCGCCGGGCTTCAAGATCGAGGTCTATGCCTCGAACGTGCTCGCCGCGCGGCAGATGGCCTGGGGCGACAAGGGCACGCTGTTCGTCGGCTCGTTCGGCCTCGGCAACGTCTACGCGATCAAGGACAACAACGGCAAGAAAGAGGTCAAGACCATCCTCAAGGGCCTCAACATGCCGACCGGCCTCGCCTTCAAGGACGGCGCGCTCTACGTCATCGCGGTCGACAAGCTGATCCGGTACGACAACGCCGAAGCCAATCTCGACAATCTCGGCAGCGGCAAAGTGGTGTATGACGACATGCCGTCCTATGCGGCGCATGGCTGGAAATACATCGCCGTGGACAAGGACGGTTGGTTCTTCATTCCATTCGGACCGCCCTTCAACATCGGCATCCCGCCGACCTCGGTGTCGCAGATCCGCCGCGTCGATCCCAAGACCGGCAACGCGGAGATCTGGGCGCTCGGCGTGCGCAACTCGGTCGGCGGCGACGTCGATCCGCGCACCGGCAAGTACTGGTTCACCGAAAACGCCCGCGACTGGATCAGCGACGATCTGCCGAGCGACAAGCTCAACATGATCTCGAAGATCGGCGAGCATTTCGGCTATCCCTACTGCCACCAGGGCAATTTGCCGGATCCGAAGTTCGCGATGGGGCACAAGTGCTCGGAGTTCACCCCGCCGGTCTATAATCTTGGCGCGCACGTGGCTCCGCTCGGCATGAAGTTCTATACCGGCAGCCAATTCCCGGCCGAGTACAAGAACAGCATCCTGATCGCCGAGCACGGCTCCTGGAACCGGCACAAGTACCAGGGCGGCCGCATCGTGAAGATCACCGCGAGCCCCGACGGCAAGAATGCCAAGCAGGAAATCTTCGCGTCCGGCTGGATCGAGGGTGACCAGGGCTATCTCGGCCGTCCGGCCGATATCCTGCTCGACAAGGATGGCTCCATCCTCGTCGCCGATGACTGGGCCGGTGCGATCTATCGCATCAGCTACAGCAAGAAGTAACGGCTGAACGCATTGAGAGGCTGCGGTGGCCGTGAGGCGGCCGCAGCCTCTGTTGCGATCAACCGCGGAACCACCTCGTCATGCCCGGACTTGCCGCCTTCGCCGAGGCTACGGCGTGCCTCAGACCGGGGCCTCGTCGAAGCCTTGGCGGAGACGGGATCCGGGCATCCATCCCAACAAGAACCCTTTAGCAAGCACGATGGGTTGCCGGGCTGTGCCCGGCAATGACAGCCGGAGAAACTGACAATGCGCTATGCCTCGCTCGGAATTCTGTCAGCGGCCATCCTGTTGGCGTCGTCCGCCAATGCCGCCGACGTCGCCGCCGGCAAGGAGAAGGCCGAACTCTGCGCCGGTTGCCACGGCGACAACGGCATCTCGCAAACCGAGAACATTCCCTCGCTCGCCGGCCAGCTCGACCAGTTCATCCAATGGCAGCTGGTGTTCTTCCGCGCCGGCGCGCGCAAGAACGAGCAGATGCAGCCGATCGTCGAGCAGCTCAACAACGAGGACATCCGCAATCTCGGCGCTTATTTCGCATCGCTGCCGCCGTTCAAGGGCGGCAAGGACGACAATCCGGACCTCTCCGAGAAGGGCAAGCAGGCCGCCGCCGGCCGCCGCTGCGCCTCATGCCACGGCGACAATTTCGCCGGCACCAAGGCGGTGGCCCGCATCGCCGGCCAGCGCGAGGAATATCTCGTCAAGGCGCTGCACGACTACAAGTCGGGCGTGCGCTCCGGCGGCGCGCAGGCCGCGATGGCCGACGTGGCCTATCCGCTGAGCGACGAGGAGATCACCGCGCTGGCGCATTATCTGGCGCATTTGTAGCGGCAAAAATGGCGTCGTCCCTGCGAAAGCAGGGACCCACAACCACAGGCTTCAATTGTCTTGAGCGGATATCAATCCGCACCGCCTCAAACCGAGGGGCCGCGGCGTATGCGTCCCTGCTTTCGCAGGGACGACACCGATTGTGTGTTAGAGCGTTTTCGAGCGAAGTGGATACCGGTTCGCGTGAAGAAAACGCGTCAAGACAAGAACCTAGAGCCCCGTTCCGATTCTATCGGAACGGGAAAGGCTCTAGGCGCCCCGCTGCTTCTCATATGCCTTGAGATGCGTGTAGGCCGTGCGCAGCTTCGGCACCAGGATCTTCGCCGCATCCGCGCGCACGATCAGGTCGCCGATCACGTGATCGGCCTCGACCGGCAGCCCGGCCTTGATGTCGCGGAACATCGATGCAGTCATCGGCGAGCCCTCGGTGGTCAGAAGCCCGCGGGTGCGCTGGAAGAACGGGCCGCCGGGTTGATGGCCGGCATCGGCGGCGATCGCGCTGCATTCGTCGAGGATGCCGAGCAGGAAATCCTTGCCGCCGGGCGCGGCCAGGATGTTGCCGACCGAGGTCCGCATCAGGCTGGTGGAGGCGGCGAGCGATGCCAGGAACACCCACTTCTCCCACATGTCCTGCATGATGTGCTCGCTGGCGGCCGCGCCATTGATCGCGGAGAAAGTCTCCGCAATCGCGCGCACCCGGTCCGACATCCCGCCGGCGCGCTCGCCGAAATTCAGCCCCTGCATCGGTTGCAGCTGCACCACCTCGCGCTTCTCGTTCAAGGTCGCCGCGATCGCGCAGAGGCCGCCGAGCACATGCTGGGCGCCGAATTTCTTGTCGAGCGCATCGAGATGCAGCATGCCGTTGAGCAACGGGATGATCGCGGTGTTGTCGCCGACCGCTGGCGCAAACGACTTGATCGCGTCCTCGAGATCGAACGCCTTGCAGCTCAGCAGCACGACGTCGAACTTGTCCGACAGCCGGTCGGCCTGCACGGTCGGCGGATTGTTCAGCGTGACATCGCCATTCGGGCTCTTGATCACGAGCCCGGCGGAAGCGAGCTCGGAGGCGCGGCGCGGCCGCACCAGGAAAGTGACGTCGCGGCCGGCCTGAAGCATCCGGCCGCCGAAGTAACCGCCGATCGCACCGGCGCCGACCACGAGAACGCGCATGGGAATTTGTCCTTCTTTGTTGTTGCCCGGAAGCCAGGGGCGAATGGGGAATGGCAAATGGGTAAGGATCTGAACCGGCTACTCGCTATTCGCCGTCAGCTCATCTCACTTTCCCGACACCAATTCCTCGACTTCGCGCAGCTGCTCCTTGCCGAAGAAGATCTCCTTGCCGACGAAGAAGGTCGGTGAGCCGAATGCGCCGCGCTCCACGGCGTTCTGGGTGTTTTCGATCAGCTTGGCCTTGACGTCGGCATCCTGCGCGCGCGCGAACAGCTTCGCCGCATCGAGCCCGGAGGAGGCGATGGCTTTGCCGGCGATCTCGGGATCGTCCATCTTCTTCGGCTCGACCCACATGTGATGGAAGGCGGCCTCGATGTATCTTTCGTACACGCCCTCGAGCTGGGCGGCGACCGCCGCGCGCATCAGATTCAGCGTATTGACCGGGAAAAACGGGTTCCAGGTGTAGGGCTTGACGCGGAAGCGCTTGAGGAAGCGCTCGGTCTCGATCTTCATGAAATCGGGCTTGTTCTTGACCCCCGCCAGCGTCTCGGCCGGCGACTTGTTGTTGGTGGCCTTGAAGATGCCGCCGAGCAGGATCGGGACATATTCGAACTTGACGCCGGTGCGCTGTTCGATCGCCGGGATCGCCTCATGGCTGAGGAACGCGTTGGGGCTGCCGAAATCGAACAGGAATTGCGGATTTTGGCTCACGGCGGTCTCTCCCTCGATCTGTCTGGCGCGGGCTTGTCTGGTATGGGCCCGCTGTAGCACGGACCTGCCGTGGCAGGCATCATCCGTAGAATATGATAATCATCATGTGAGCCACCGCGCGCGATGTCAAATCAGCCGCGTGATGGCCTGCTTGCGCCATACCAGCGTGTAATAGGCCATCTGCAACAGGAACATGGTTGCGAAGGTCACCGGATAGGCGATCCAGATGCCGGTGATGCCGATGGCGCGGCTGAGCAGGATCGCGACCGGCACCTCGACCAACGCGATCACCAGGGTAGAGATCAACAGCGGCATCCACACTGTGCCGCCCGCGCGCATTGCGCCGGAAAATACCGTCGCCATGCCGAACAGCACCATGCTCCACAGCACGATGTACAGCAGCTGCTGTGCGAGCGCGAGCACGGCGGGATCGACGATGAAGAAGCCCATCAGGGGGCGCGCGAACAGATAGCCGAGCACCACCAGTCCGCCGGTGAGCCACAGGTTCATCTCGAGCCCGGTCCTGACGATGGCGCCGACCTGGCCCGGTTCGCCGCGGCCGATCGCCTGCGCGCCGAAGATCGAGGTTGTGATGGCAATCGAGATCGCCGGGAACTGGACATAGCCGATCACCTGGTTGACCGCGCCATAGGCGGCGGTGGCATCCGAGCCGAAGCCGTTGACGAGGCCGAGCAGCACCAGCTCGGCGAGTGAGACCACCACCATGCCGATCGCGGTCGGAATGCCGAGCCGCAGCACGATGCGCAGCAGGGCGCCGTTCGGCCGCATTGCGCGCAGGAAGTCGGCGTCGAAGGCGAGCGCATGCTTGTGCCGCAGCATGTGGACATGCAGCCACAGCAAGGTCACGACGCCCGAGACGGTGGAGGCGACGGCCGCGCTGGCGACGCCGAGCATCGGCAGCCCGAGCCAGCCCCGGATCAGCGCCGGCGTCACCACGAGGCCGGTGATGGTCGAGACCGTCAGTGCAACCAGCGGCGTCACGGTGTCGCCGACGCCGCGCATCATCGCCGTCAGCAGCAGGAATGCGAAGGTGATGGGCATGCTGATCATCATGATCCGCGCATAGGACACCGCCGCGTCGAGCACGTCGGGTGGCGTCGCCAGCGCGACCAGAAGCGGCCGCGTGAACAGGCCGCCCAATATCGCGATCGCAACGGCCAGCAGCAGCGTCACGGTCATGGTGGTGCCGGCGACCGCCTTGACGCGATCGGGCTCGTTGGCGCCCCAGGCCTGGCCGATCATGACGGATGCGCCGGCGCTGAGTCCGATCACGAACGCGATGAAGAAGAACATCACCGGAAAGAACACCGAGACGGCCGCCAGCGCGTCGACGCCGATCATCTGGCCGAGATAGACGCCGTTGATGGTGCCGAACAACGACTGCAGCACGTTGCTCAGCAACATCGGTGCCAGGAAGGCCAGGAAGGCTTTGCGTAAGGAGGAAGCTGCGGACACGTTGAAATTCCAAAATCGGGCTGGCGCGTAGTTGGTGCGCTTTAGTCAAGTGGCGTATTCGCTGCACTTCTCCCGCTTGCGGGAGAGGCTGCGCAGCTCATTGGCGGCGGCTGATCAAACTACTTCGTTGTGAGCTAGTCCGCTTGATCGCTATGGGCGAGCGCGATCACGTGGTCACGGATATCGGCCGGCCAGTCCGCGATCAGCGTCGCAAAGCGGCGCCGG
The DNA here is from genome assembly GCA_943372075.1 of Bordetella parapertussis. Taxonomy (GTDB): domain Bacteria; phylum Pseudomonadota; class Alphaproteobacteria; order Rhizobiales; family Xanthobacteraceae; genus Bradyrhizobium. Next base: position 9,557 of record CALRXG020000069.1, read on the forward strand.
TCGTGTGCGAACAGCGCGCGGATCGCGTCCTCGTAATGCGGCCGGTTGCCGCCCATTGTCGTCATGAAGCGATAGGCGGCTTCCTGTGCGCTGCGGGTGCGATCCTTGTCGCCGCTGGCGCGCCGTGCCTCGTCGACCAGTTTGCGGATCGCAACCGATGCGCCGCCCCTCTGCTGCGCGAGCCAGTCCCAGTGCCGCGGCAATAGCGTGATCTCGCGCGCCACGACGCCGAGCTTCGGGCGGCCGGGCCCGCGCGGCGCAACGGGCGCGGCGGGCTCCTCGTCACTGCGCGGCGCGAGCTTCGGCAGGCGGGCCAGCACGTCGTCGACCGAGCCGCGGAAGTCGATATCGACCAGCGCCGAGGTGCGGCCGTTGAACACCAGGATCGCGGCGTCCTTGCGCTGGTCGAGCAATTGCTTGACGGCGCGGGCAACGTCGCCGAGCTCGCCGGCCGCGATGCGGTGCTCCTTTTCGAAGGCGATATAGGCTGGGGTCATTGCGGGCCTCCTTGACTACGCGACATATTGCCCGGGTAATTTACGGTGATCCAGGCGCGTGCATCTCGACTTTCCTGCGCCGGGCTGGCACCAAGCGCCGCTCGACCGCGTTGACATTGCAGAGGACGCCCATGCTGACGGTTCACCATCTCAACAATTCCCGCTCGCAGCGCGTGCTGTGGCTGCTCGAGGAATTGGGTGTGCCCTATGAGATCGTGCGCTATCAGCGGCAGCCCGACATGCGGGCGCCGAAGGAGCTGCGCGCGATCCATCCGCTCGGCAAGTCGCCTGTCGTCACCGACAATGGCAACACCATCGCGGAATCCGGCGCGATCCTCGAATACATCATCGCGACCTACGGCAATGGCCGCCTGATCCCGCAAGCCGATACGCCGGAGCGGCTGCGCTACACCTATTGGCTGCACTATGCCGAGGGCTCGGCGATGACGCCGCTGCTGCTCAAGCTGTTGTTCACGTTGATGCCGAAACGGGCGCCGGCGCTGCTGCGGCCGCTGGTGCGCAAGGTCTCGAACCAGGCGCTGTCCACGCTGGTCAATCCGCAGCTCAAGCAGCATATGGCCTATTGGGAAAGCGAACTCGGCAAGAGCGAGTGGTTCGCAGGCGGCGAATTCTCCGGCGCCGACATCCAGATGAGCTTCCCGCTCGAGGCTGCCGCCGCGCGCGGTGGGCTCGAGGCGGGCCATCCGCGCTGCGTCGCGTTCCTCGAGCGCATCCACGCGCGCCCGGCCTATGCGCGGGCGCTGGAGAAGGGCGGACCATACGAGGTTGGTCGATAGCCCGGTCATCGCGGCAGCTCGACCAGCGGCAGCAGCCGCGAATCCGCCAGTGCCGCGGTGCGATGTCCGATCCCGGCGAGATAGGCCTCAGCTACCGCGAAGGCGAGGAAGGCACCGCGGCTCTTCTGCCGGATCAGCATCGCGCGATCCCAGCGCTCGCCTTCAGGCCCGATCAACAGCGGGCCGCCGTCACCCATGAACAGGATGTCGCCGCCGCTCTTCCGCAAATGCGGGAGGGTGTGCGCGACATAGCGATCGTAAGCCTCCGCACCTGATATCGGCTGCGGCGGGGCCAGCTCGGGGCTTTGCAAATAATCGGCGATCTCGCGGAAGCGCAACAGATTGAGCATCACCAGCTCGCCTGTGATCTCGCGCTGGGCGAAGTCGCGTCCGGCATTCCAGGTCGGCTCGAGATAGCAGGCGGTGTCCATGGCGGTCGTCTCACGAGGTTCAGGCTGGCTTTTTACCCGGGCATAATTGCGTTGTCAATAATACCCGGATATAAATGGTCTGACCGGGACGACAGGAGCCGCGATGAAGACCGAGGACCGCAAGCAGGCCATTGCCGACTACAAGAAGCGCGCCAGCGTTGCCGGCGTGTTCGCGATCCGCTGCCGCGCGACGGGTGAGGTCTGGGTCGGGCAGGCGCCTGATCTCGACAAGATCCAGAACCGGATCTGGTTCACGCTGCGGATGGGCAGCCACCGCAATGCCGAATTGCAGCGCGCCTGGACAGCGCATGGCGCGGAGAATCTGTCGCTCGAGACGCTGGAGCGGATCGAGGACGAGGAGCTCGCCTATGTGCGCGACACGCTGCTCAAGGAGCGCGTGGCGCACTGGCGTGCCCAGCTGAAGGCGTTCGCAGTCTAGTCGCGTCTAGTGCGGCGTCTGCGGCAGCGGCTGCACGGTGACGCCGGGCGGCGGCACGTCGTCGTCGGGCACGAAGAAGTCCGACATCAGCGGCACCGTGGGATCGACGCGGTAGCGCTCGAAATCGCGCACGCCATTGGCGTAGAGCACCTTGTCGTCGATGCAGAAATGCCCGGTGAATTCGCGCGACGGCCGCGTGATGATCGCATAGGCCGCATCGCCCATGATCTCGGGTGTGCGGCTGGCGCGCATCATGGCGTCGCCGCCGAGCAGATTGCCGACCGCGGCGGTCGCGATCGTGGTGCGCGGCCACAGCGCGTTGACGGCGACGCCGGCGGACTTCAGCTCGCCGGCCAGCCCGAGCACGCACATGCTCATGCCGAACTTGGCCATCGTGTAGGCGGTCGAGTGCTCGAACCACTTCGTCTTCATGTCGAGCGGCGGCGACAACATCAGGATATGCGGGTTCTCCGCCTTCTTCAGATGCGGGATGCAGTATTTCGACACCATGAAGGTACCGCGGGTGTTGATCCCCATCATCAGGTCGTAGCGCTTCATGTCGGTCGCCTGCGAATCGGTCAGGCTGATGGCGCTGGCATTGTTGACGCAGACGTCGATGCCGCCGAACTCGGCGACGGTCTGCTCGATCGCCGCCATCACCTGGGCCTCGTCCCTGATGTCGCAGATCACGGGCAGGGCCTTGCCGCCGGCGGCGCGGACCTCGTCGGCGGCAGTGTAGATCGTGCCCTTCAGCTTCGGATGCGGCTCGGCGGTCTTGGCCGCGATCGCGACATTGGCGCCGTCACGCGCGGCGCGTAGTGCAATCGCAAGCCCGATGCCGCGGCTCGCGCCCGAGATGAACAGCGTCTTGCCTTTGAGCGACGTCATGAGAACCTCCGTGAGGGACGCACGAGACGATGGACCCCTCTCCCCTTGTGGGAGAGGGTTGGGGGTGAGGGGCATTTCTCCACACGGTGCACCGCGCGGATAGCCCGCGACCCCTCACCCGGATTGCATCTGGTGATGCAATCCGGCCTCTACCCCAGGGGGAGAGGCGAAGTGAAGCGAGCCGCGCGACCATTGCGCTACCTCAATCCTATCCATCCGCATGCAGCACGCGGCCGCGGGTCTCGGGCAGCGCGTAGGCTGCGATGAAGAACACGCCATAGGCCGCGACGGCGAAGATCGCGATCGCGTTGGCGAGTGTGGTCGTGGTCGAGAGCGCGCCGACCAGGAACGGAAACAGCGCGCCGACGCCGCGGCCGAAATTGTAGCAGAAGCCCTGGCCGGAGCCGCGCAGCCGGGTCGGATACAGCTCGGTCAGGAATGCGCCCATGCCGGAGAAATAGCCCGAGGCGAAGAAGCCGAGCGGGAAGCCCAGCACCCACAGCACCTCGTTGGAGAGCGGCAGCTGGGTGTAGAGCAGCACCACCGCGATGGCGCCGAGCGAGAAGATCAGGAACAGGTTGCGCCGGCCGATCCGGTCGGCGAGCCATGCGCCGACCAGGTAGCCGATGAAGGAGCCGACGATCAGCGTCGCGAGGTAGCCGGTCGAGCCCACCACCGACAGCTTGCGCTCGGTGGTGAGGAAGCGCGGCACCCAGAAGGTGATGGCGTAGTAGCCGCCCTGCATGCCGGTGCCGACCAGCGAGGCCAGCAGCGTGGTCTTCAGGATCGGGCCTTGAAAGATTTCCCACAGCGAGGCGGGTCCGCTGCCGGAGGCCTGCTGCTTGGCCATCGTCGCGACGGAGATCTCGGGCTCGGTGACGTAGCGGCGCAGATAGAACACGAGCAAAGCCGGCAGCGCGCCGATCACGAACATCCAGCGCCAGGCGTTCTCCGGCGGGAGCGCCGAGAACAGCACCGCCTGAGCCAGCACTGCGAAGCCCCAGCCGATCGCCCAGCCCGACTGTACCGAGCCGACCGCGCGGCCGCGATATTGCGGCCGAATCGCTTCGCCGATCAGCACTGCACCCGCCGCCCATTCGCCGCCGAAGCCGAGGCCGAGCAGCGCACGCGCAATCAGCAGTTGGTCGAAATTCTGCACCACGGCGCAGACCAGCGAGAAGAACGAGAACCAGATGATGGTGAGTTGCAGCGTCTTCACCCGCCCGATCCGGTCGGAGAGATAGCCGCCGAGCCAGCCGCCAACAGCGGACGCCAGCAGCGTCACGGTTCCCGCGAGCCCGGCGGTGCCGGCGTCGACCTTCCACAGCGTGATGATGGTGCCGATGACGAGCGGATAGATCATGAAATCCATGCCGTCGAGCGTCCAGCCCGAGGCGCAGGCCCAGAACGTGCGCCGTTCCTGCAAATTCATGTCGCGGTAGAAGGCGAGGAGACTGGTGTCCTCGATCTCTGCGACTTCGATCGATTTGGATTCGGCCGTGCTCATGCGCGTTCCCCGGAGAAATCGTTCACCGGCTGTTTGCGATCCGCGGCCGGAGTTGCGCGGACCGTCAATCTATCGCGATGTCGCAGGCAGGGCAAAGCAGCGTTTGCTCGGTCCTTAGAACGAGATGAAGCTGGATTGTATCGGTCGGCCACGAGCACGTTCACCTCTCCCCGACGGGGAGAGGTCGATTTGCGCAGCAAATCGGGTGAGGGCCTGCGGCTCCAACGAGAGAGCGGAACCCCTCACCCGGCGCTACGCGCCGACCTCTCCCAAGGGAGAGGTGAGCCTCGACCGCCGCTCCAGTTCAACCCGATCCCATCACATTCTAGTACCCCGCAGCCTCCGAGCCGCGCGTGCGCGGATCGGGCGCGCCGAGCAAACCATTGGTCGTGACCACGATCGAGTTCGCGGAGGAGTAGCCGAGCGGCTCGACGAGCTTGTGCCCTCTGGCGCGCAGATCGGCGAGCACTGCGTCGGGAAAGCCGCGTTCGATCCGGACCTCGTCGGGCAGCCATTGATGGTGGATGCGGGGCGCGGCGACCGCGGCTGCGATGTCCATCTTGTAGTCGATGACGTCGACGATGATCTGCGTCACCGCTGATATGATGCGGCTGCCGCCCGGCGATCCGGTCACCAGCACCGGCTTGCCGTCCTTCAGCACGATGGTCGGCGACATCGACGACAACGGGCGCTTGCCCGGCCCCGGCAGATTGGCCTCGAAGCCGACCAGGCCGAAGGCGTTGGAGGCGCCCGGCGCCGCGGTGAAATCGTCGAGCTCGTTGTTGAGCAACACGCCGGTGCCGTCGGCGACGAGGCCGACGCCATAGGGGAAGTTCAGCGTATAGGTGTTGCTGACGGCATTGCCGCTGGCATCGACCACGGAGTAATGCGTGGTGTTGTCGCCCTCATGCGGCTGCTTCGCGTTGCGCACGTCGATCCAGGGCGTGGCGCGGGCGAGATCGATGGTCGCGCGCTGCTTGGCCGCATAGGCCTTGTCGATCAGCAATTGCGTCGGCGCGTGGACGAAGGCGGGATCGCCGAGATAACGGGCGCGGTCGGCATAGGCCCGCTTCATCGCCTCGATCATCACATGCAGCGAGGCGGCCGAGCCCTGCTTCATGTCCGACATCTGAAAGCCTTCGAGGATGTTGAGGATCTCCAGCAGCACGACGCCGCCGGAGGACGGCTGCGGCATCGCGACGATGTCATAGCCGCGATAGGTGCCGCGGATCGGCGTGCGGATCACCGGCTGGTAGGATTTCAGATCCGCAAGCGTAAAGATGCCGCCGGCCTGCTTGATTCCGTTGACGAGCTTTTCGGCGACCGGGCCTTCGTAGAAGCCGCGCGGTCCCTGTTCGGCGATCGCGGTCAAAACGCCGGCGAGGTCGCCCTGGATCAGGCGGTCGCCCTCGTGCAGCGGCGTGCCGTCGGCATGTGAGAACGTCTTGGCCGAATTCGGCCAGCGCGACATGCGGCGATACATGTCGGACAGCGTATCGGACGTGTCGTCGGTGACGATGAAGCCGTCGCGCGCGAGATCGATCGCGGGCTTGAGGATCTGCGCCAGGGTGAACTTGCCGGAGCCGTATTTCTCAAGCGCCAGCGCCAGGCCCGCGACCGTGCCGGGCACGCCGATCGCAAGCGCGGAGTTGCGCGACTTGTCGGGATCGGGCTTGCCGTCGGCGTTCAGGAACATGTCGCGCGTTGCGGCCTGCGGCGCGGTCTCGCGATAGTCGATCGCGACATCTTCGTTGCGGCCGGCGAGATGGATCACCATGAAGCCGCCGCCGCCGATATTGCCGGCGCGCGGATAGGTCACCGCCATCGCAAAGCCGGTGGCGACCGCGGCGTCGACCGCATTGCCGCCCTGCCGCAGGATGTCGGCGCCGACCCGCGCGGCGAGCTTCTCCTGCGCCACCACCATGCCGTTTTCGGCCTGAACGCTGCGGGCAGTGTCAGTGGCCGACGGTTCGTAGGCGCGGCGCTGGACCTGGACCTGGCCGAGGGCCGGTGTTGCGATGCCGATCACCAGGAGAGCGGCAAACAGCCGTCGCGACATCGTTGCTGTCAGCGCCATCGAAGTGTCCTGCCCTGTTGGTCGCCGTATCAGCAAAACCGGCTCATGCTATATGGGAACGGATCGCAGCGGCAAAAGCCTGCCTGTGGTCGAGCTCAAGGAATATCTTTCGCGATGACGGCAACAATGCAGACGGGCACCGGTGCAGCAAAGGCCTATCCGGGTCGCGCAGCGGTCGTCAGCTGGATCTTCTTCGATTGGGCCGCACAGCCCTATTTCACGCTGATCACGACGTTCGTGTTCGCGCCCTATTTCGCGAGCTTCGTCGCACCCGATGCCGCGAGCGGGCAGGCGCTGTGGGGCTTCGCCACCGCGGCCGCGGGGCTTGCGATCGCGCTGTTGTCGCCGGTGCTGGGCGCCATCGCCGATGCCAGCGGCCGGCGCAAGCCATGGATCGCGGGCTTCGGCGCCCTGCTCGTGATCGGCGCGAGCGCGATGTGGATCGGCAAGCCCGGCAATCCCGATCTCATTCCCATGCTGCTGCTCGCCTATGCGATCGCCAGCGTCGGCGTCGAGTTCGCGACCGTGTTCAACAATGCGATGATGCCGACCCTGGTGCCGCCGGACCGGATCGGGCGTCTTTCGGGCACCGGCTGGGCCACCGGCTATGTCGGCGGCATTTTGAGCCTGGTGCTGGTGCTCGGCTTCCTCGCCGCCAATGCCGAAACCGGCAAGACGCTGTTCGGCTTCACGCCGTTGTTCGGGCTCGATCCTGTCATGCACGAGGGTGATCGCATCACCGGGCCGCTGACCGGATTGTGGTTCATCATCTTCGTCGCGCCGATGTTCCTGTTCACCCCGGACTATCCGGCGAAGCGCCCGATCCGTGCGGCGCTCGGCGAAGGCCTGCGCGAGCTCAGGGAATCGCTGCGGAGCCTGCCGAAGCAGAAATCGCTGGCGCGGTTCCTGCTCGCCAACATGATCTACACCGACGGGCTGGTCTCGCTGTTCGCGTTCGGCGGCATCTATGCTGCCGGCACGTTCGGCTGGGATACGATCCGGATCGGCACCTTCGGCATCATCCTGGCGATTGCCGGGACCTTCGGCGGCTGGATCGGCGGCAAGCTCGACGATGCGTTCGGGCCGAAGCGCGTGATCACCGGCAGTCTCGTGATCCTGCTGTTTGCGATCGTCGTGATCCTCACCGTGAACAAGGATTCCATCCTGTTCGTCGCGGTCGCGCCGCCGGTGCCGGGCGGTCCGTTGTTCGCGGGCGCCGCCGAGCGCGCCTATATCGTGCTGGGCTGCCTGATCGGTGCCACCGGCGCGCCGCTGCAGGCGGCTTCGCGCTCGCTGCTGATCCGCCTCGCGCCGAAGGATCGCATCGCGCAGTATTTCGGCCTGTTCGCGCTGACCGGGAAAGTGACGTCGTTCATCGGCCCGCTCATGATCGGCACGATCACCGCGGCGACCGCGAGCCAGAAAGCCGGCATGGCCGTGCTGGTGGCGTTTTTCGTGGTCGGGCTGGCGCTGCTGGCGAAGGTCAGAAGCAACTAGCGCCGTCATTCCGGGGCGCGCGAAGCGCGAGCCCGGAATCCATTCATCCGCTGCACGATGGATTCCGGGCTCATCGCTGCGCGATGCCCCGGAATGACGTTAGTGCCTGAAATGCCTGGTGCCCGTGAACACCATGGCGATGCCGTGCTCGTCGGCGGCCTTGATCACCTCGTCGTCGCGCATCGAGCCGCCGGGCTGGATCACCGCAGTCGCACCGGCCTCGATGCAGGCCAGCATGCCGTCGGCGAACGGGAAGAACGCGTCGGAGGCGACCACCGAACCCTTGGTCAGCGGCTCGGCGAGCTTCAGCTCGGCCGCCGCATCCAGCGCCTTGCGCGCGGCGATGCGCGCGGAATCGACCCGGCTCATCTGGCCGGCGCCGATGCCGACGGTGGCCAGATCCTTGGCGTAGATGATGGTGTTCGACTTGACGTGCTTGGCGACACGGAAGGCGAATTTCAGATCGCGCAGCTCGGCGTCGGTCGGGGCGCGCTTGGTCGCGACCTTCAGGTTCATGTCCTCGACCACGGCATTGTCGCGGCTCTGCACCAGGAGGCCGCCGGCGACGGTCTTGGCGGTGAGGCCCAGCGCGCGCGGGTTCGGCAGGCCGCCGGCGAGCAAGAGGCGCAGATTGCGCCGGCCGGCGATGATCGCGATCGCCTCCTCGGTCGCATCGGGCGCGATGATCACCTCGGTGAAGATGCCGATGATCGCGCGCGCGGCGTCCGCATCGAGCGTGCGGTTGACCGCGATGATGCCGCCATAGGCCGAGGTCGAGTCGCAGGCCAGCGCGCGGGCATAGGCGGTGGCGAGATCGGGACCCTCGGCGACGCCGCAGGGATTGGCGTGCTTGACGATGACGCAGGC